>JAUNQQ010000061.1 GCA_030536095.1 Candidatus Saccharimonadota bacterium | reverse complement strand
CCTTCATCGGTATTGATTGTCAAGGCATCCACTATCAGTGCCCTTAGTAACCTTTTTATGCATTGACATAAGCTAGCAATCGATATTCGAATATCAAACACTAGTTCCGTCTTTTACAATTTCATCGTTGTTATCCAAATTGTTAAACGCGACTTTATAGTATCTAAAAGAATTCCGTTTTTGCAACGATTTTCTCTCGCAGTCACACTCACTTATCCAGAGGTCGCCACACGCGACTTGTTTAACTTATTTCAGTATATCAAACTCTTTAAAAAATTGCAAGACTTTTTTTGAAGATTTTTGAAGTTTTTTTTCGTTACCCCTGTTGAGCCAGATAAATAATCTTTTTTAGTATGCCTTTTTCATTTAAAATAAGGTGATTTGAACTCATATATTATATATGTCAGCTGCCAAATGACTACTATTTGTATCGGCGCATTAAATAGAAGCGCTCTCGATTACCTGTTTTCCCCCTTAGCGAATTATCGTGTTTCCTGACAATAAAAAATCCTTGACTCTTTGCCCAAGTCTCAAAGTCTGTAAGTATTTTTCGGCGAATTGTCTCATTCTTAACGATACCTCGTTCTAGGAAGTTTGCGCTGGCTTCGAACTGGGGTTTTATCATTATTAAAAATACTGCATGCTGACATTTTTTCTTTATAATGTCCGCATGCAGTATTTTTCTCATTGACACAAATGAAACGTCAGCCACTACTAAATCTATATTTTCCGATGTTGAAAAATCAAATATATCAGTTTTTTCGTGAAGCTCTACCTTCGGGTTCATTCTTAGTACCCGATCCATTTGATGGGATCCTTTTTCTACAGCAATTACTTTCTTTGCTCCACATTTTAATGCGTAATCGGTAAAACCACCAGTGGACGAGCCAATGTCCAATACAACCTTATTGTCAAAAGCCTTAGTGCAACTAAGTGCCTTTATTGCCTCGGCAATCTTTTTTTCTCCCCTCCCGACAAAGTCATGATTCTTATCTATTTTCTTCTCTCCCGATAGGCGCCGGTTTCAGTGTCTACCGAAATCTCATCTCCAGTCTTAATAAAGGCCGGAACTCTAACTTTTGCCCCAGTTTCTACGGTGGCATCTTTAGTAACAGCTGACGAAGTGTCACCTTTTACTGCTGTCTCAGTATAAGTAACTTTAAGCCATAAGTTCTTTGGTAAGACAAGATTAATTGCGGAACCATTATAAAACTGAATGTCCATCTCGTCGCCTTCTTTCATATAGTTCTCTGAATCACCAACAACGTCTGCTAGCAATTCGTATTGTTCGAAGCTGGCTGGGTCCATAAAGTAAAACTTAGAGTCATCCTTATAAAGATATTGGACTTTTTTAGTTTCCACTTCTGCAGGCTCAATTTTTTCTTGACCCTTAAAAGTTTTTGGAAGGAGGGCGCCCGTAACCAAATTCTTAACTTTAACATTAACAATAGATCCACCTCTCCCCATGACCTTTTGTGAATATTCAACTACTTTATATGGTTGTCCGTCTAAAGTAATTAGAACATTTTTCTTTAAATCTGTTGGGCCGTACATTTTTCACTCCTTCCAAAATCTTTTTAATTTGATGCGACAAATGGCATTAATGCTAGGTGCCTTGCACGCTTAATAGCAACTTTAAGCTGGCGTTGCTGCTTAGCTGATAATCCAGTTTTTGTCATCGGTTCAATTCGCCCGTAGATGTCAGTATATCTTTGTAGGGTCTTTGTGTCCATATAATCAAAGTATTGTTTCGTATCGTTCTTATATCTATGCATTTTCTCTTCCTTTCTTAAATTCTTATTATTAGAATGGCATATCGCTTAAATCAATTTGCCCATCGGGGATGTCATCTGGAACAACCTCACCCATTGGTGCAGGCTTTGTTGCCGGAACATTGTCTTGACTCGGCTGGCTAGAGGGTTCGTAGCCACCACCATTATTATAACCACCGCCTTGCCCAGGTGTATTACCAACAAAGTTGAAGTCTTCTACTGTAATCTCAACATGAGAACGCTTCTGTCCAGTAGCCTTATCTTCCCAAGAATGTTGATCTAGTCTTCCTGAAACGAGAATACCAGAACCCTTGTGTAGATATTGACAGATAACTTCTGCAGTCTTACCCCACGCTGAGCAGTCAATAAAGGATACTTGCTCAGTAGTTTGTCCGTTTGCTCCTCTAAAAGACCGGTTTACTGCTACTGAAAATGAACATACATTTGTCCCGGACGGAGTCGTCCGCATTTCTGGGTCTCTAGTCAGGTTTCCTAAAATAATTGCTTTTGAAAAGCCTTTTACCATTAATTTCTCTCCTCATTTAATTCATCCTCCCCCGTTTTTAACTCTTCGGAAGAAGTTTTACTTTCTTCATCCGTAGTAGCAGCTTCTTCTAACTGCTTGTCTTTGGTTTCGCGTAATTTTTTCTTTTCTTCATACTGTACTTTTTTCGGATCAACCGACACAATTAGCGAGCGAAGCACTTCTTCATCAAGGGAAAGCGCACGTTCTATTTCTGCAATATTCTGCCCGTGGATTTCTGCTTCATAATAATGATATAGAGCAAAATCTTGTCCTTTTACTCGATAGGCAAGCCTTTTCTTTCCTTCGTCTATATTCTTTGTTATGTTACCATTGGCCGTCTTTATAATCCCTTCAATCTTGTCAAGGGCCGGCTGAATATTCATCTCTAAATCAGGATGAATTAGTACGGTAATTTCATACTGTCTCATTGTTGTTTATTACTCCTTTGGTTAAAGCAGGCACAGTAATCCTCGCCTACTGAGTTAATTTAGTGTATCTCTTGTATTATAACCCATAATCTGGCTTTTTGCAAGACCCATTTAGATGCGGACTGATTGCAAAAAATCTACTTTTGCAATATTGAGAGAATGCCACATTTCTTGCTTACCACCAATTACCTGCCTGCTCTAACCCGTTAATTTTATATTATGCACTTCACTGCATCTTTTATTACTCCCACTTAAGCCTCACTATAGCACAAAAAATAGTTTTTTGAAAGACTTGAAATTTACCCTGTTTTTTGATAGACTGTGAGCTATGGGTGAGGCAGGTAGGATCAGAACACAAGGGATTAAATGAGTCGCGAAGCTACATATTTCGGACCGATATTCCTCTCTCAATATGATTCTTTCATGCTCTCCCATAAGCTTCGAAAGCTTATCTCTTAGGAGATAATAGGGTAGGTGTTTCGGAATGGAATGGTTTTGTTGCCGTGACAGAGCCGTGGTGTTTTTTGTGAAATTTTAGCCCTTCTAGTACGATAAAGGTATTAGAGGTAAGTTGGAATTTGCATAAGAATATCGCTGAGGCGGAGCCTGTAGCTATGTATTGTGTGGCTCCAAAAATTTAGAGTATCAGAAAACTAGGTGTGGAAAGTTTTTCACATCTAGGTAAAACGACTTATGACACTTAGTCGAATGTCATTCCTCGTGCTTATTATAGTCGACTAGTACCTACACGATAAATCATTGTTGATGCCATGGCAACAGACTAAACCAATTAACATAATCAACAACTGGGGAGAGGAAGGAACGGTAATGAAATAAATTCATAGTTTATGCGCCACGTTTTTTACGATAGTATTCTCTTTTGTGGTATATTATTAAGTCCGTAATTTGAGTTGCTACAACCGATGCTTTTTTGTGATCACATTTCTGTTGGATAACCCATTGGGAAAATATTTCTGTAGCATCAAAAATAAATGCGTGATATTCTAATTCAGCTAAATCTTGAGTATTCTTAACTACTGATATGAGAACTGGACAGGGGAGTGGCGAAGATAGGGGCAATAGAGATGACTTTGACTTCGATGAGTTAGATGGCTGGGATGATTTTATCTTCGGAGTAATTCCCCACTCCTTGTAGACGAGTTGCCTGGCCGCATCAGCCAAAATATGATATGGCGCTAGAGTCTTTTTTGAGAATGAAATTTGAAATATCTTTTGGAAATTTTCAAGGTAAACTACTGCTTTATAGGTGTTGGTAGAGATGTTATATTCGTTTAAACCGAGTTCTTCAAAAAAGCTGAAGAGATCATTCGCAAGCTCATCACGGAAGCGCAAAATAAAATCCGACAAAGAATGATAATTAAAATAAAAGCCACATCGACGAATTAGACCATACTTACAGAGTTGTGAGATTTTTATCGAGCTGGCGGGCATTACGTCATACATCATAAT
>JAUNQQ010000018.1 GCA_030536095.1 Candidatus Saccharimonadota bacterium | reverse complement strand
ACTAAATAGTTTTTTGTCATAAAAATCCTTTCTTTTAGGTTTGATTAATTTTTGACGAACCAGATTTTATTTCTGGCGCTTCGGGAAGTGGGTTCGAATTCATATCCCCCCAGAGAGATTTGTAGGCGGTAAGTTTTTCGTTATAGGTTTCAATCAGGTCGTTATATTTTCGAATCATAGCGTTTAGCTCGTCGAGATTAGACTGGAATGTGTTTTGGCGAGAAATTAAATTATCGTACTCGGCGGCGAGTTCGGAATAGGATTTTCCGCAATTCGTGCGCCCTTCGACGCAGTTATTATAGGCATCAATGTCATTATTGAGTGCGTCGCCAGCGCCAGAAAGGTCGGTGTTTTTTGCTTCAATTTCTTTGTTTAGGTCGTTAATCTCTGCGATTAAGCGATGATATTCTTCTTCAAGCGCGTCAAAGGGTTCATGATACAAGTCGAAGAAGTCGGCGATTTTGTCTTGGTCATGAAAATACTGAGCGTAATGAGCTTCAAGCTCGGGCGGAAGATTCTGAAATTCATTACCAAGGCGGACATAAATTTCCTCGAGGCGCTCCGATTCATCGTAAGTCTCGAGGTCTTCGGCAAGCTGAGTATGATACGCTTCGTCGTTATACGCGTCTTGGAGAATTGTAGTTAGATTATATTGCTCAAAAAATGTTAAATGCGCCCAGGTTGCATGAAGAAATTCGTGAGAAAGGGTAGACTCCTTAATTCCGGTAAGATCATTATTGGTAACATTAAAGATATAGATACGGCGATTTGTGTAACAGCCGATAGTGGAAATGCTAGAAACCTCAACATTACAGTGCTGATTAAAAGAGTCGGAATCGTCAAGCTGGGGCTTAGCGCCATTCAAGATTGCCTGACCAAGAGGAGTTAGATTAAGTTTATTGCTTAATTCGGAAATTACGGTAGATGGAGAGTAATTCAGAGAGCCGACATAGTCAGCGGAAAAATTCAAAATTGGATTCCAGAAGAAGGCGACGAAGGCAGCAATGACGAGAAAAATTAGGAAGCGAAGGAAGCCGTGTGATTTTTTATCACCGTATTCATTTTCGTGAATTATTCCGTCGGTTTTATCGTCTGCTTTTGTCATTCCTTTGTAATACTCAAATTAAGTTTTTTATTTTTAACGGAAATGAGGGCGATGTCACCTTTTTTGAGCTTTCCAGAGATAATATCATCGGAGATAAGAGCTTCAAGATTATTCTCAATGGCGCGACGAAGAGGGCGAGCACCGTTTTTAGGGTCGTAACCTTGTCGTATAATCTCCTTTCGCGCTTCGTCGGAAAGTTTTAGTCCAATACCGTTACTGCCGAGGCGTTTTTTCAAGTCTTCCAACATAGTGTTAAAAATCTGGGAGACTTGTTTTTCGGTCAGAGAGTGGAAGAAGAGAATTGCATCGAGACGGTTTATTAGCTCGGGACGCATAGATTTTTTCAGCGCGCGCATTGCCTGCTCCTTCTGGAGTTCATATTCGGCCGCAAGGTCAGCCTTGGTCTTCTTACAAGTGCGCGAAGAAAAGCCAAAATCGTCGGGATTAGATAAATCGCGCGAACCGAGATTAGAAGTTAGAATGACGATAGTATTATTGAACTTTACCTTTGTTCCCTGGCCGTCGGTTAGAACGCCGTCTTCGAGAATTTGAAGAAGAATATTAAAGAGGTCAGGGTGAGCCTTTTCGATTTCATCAAAGAGAATAACGGAATAGGGGTGACGACGGACAGATTCAGTTAGCTTACCACCGTCCTCATAACCGACATAGCCAGCGGGAGCACCGATAAGACGAGAAACATTATGCTTTTCGCCATACTCAGACATATCGATTTTTATGAGGGAATTTTCACCGCCAAAAACTTCTTTTGCAATAACGCGGGCGAGCTCAGTTTTACCGACACCGGTTGGACCCATAAAGAGAAAAGAACCAATTGGACGATTAGGATTAGCAATACCGCTACGGCCGCGACGAATGGCGCGCGAAACGGCATGGACAGCTTCGTCCTGACCAATAATAGCGGCATCAATATGTTCCTCGAGCTTCAAAAGAAGGTCGCGTTCGGAGCCATGAACACGCGAAACGGGAATGCCGGTCTTTAGGGAAATTGCTTTTGTTAAATCCTCCTCGGTGAGGACTGGTTGCTGCTCCTTTTCGACACCCTTTTTCTCAAGCTTTGTAATTTCTTCCTGAAGCTTTGCCTGAGTGGTTTTTAGAGTGGCAGCTTTTTCATAATCCTCTGCTTCAGCAGCGGCTTCAATTTTTTCCTGAAGGGTTTTTTCTTCTATCTTTAGTTTTTTGTATTTTCCGCCGTCTTTTTTATCGTAAGCAACTTTTGCGATAGCGCAGGCCTCGTCGATAACATCGATAACCTTATCTGGCATATAGCGATCATTTATATAACGACCAGACATATGAATAGCGGTTTTTAGAAGTTCGTCGGGAATTTCGACGTTATGATGTTTTTCGTAATGTTTCTTAATTCCCTTTAGAATTTTATAAGTTACAGTGTCGGTCGGCTCATCAACAATGACGGTCTGAAAACGGCGCGAGAGAGCCTTATCCTTTTCGATATTTTGGCGATATTCATCGAGAGTGGTTGCGCCAATTAGGCTAATCCAACCGCGAGCGAGAGCGGGCTTTAGGATGTTAGCGGCGTCCATCGTATCTCCTGTTCCAGCTCCGGCGCCAGCAAGAAGATGCAACTCGTCGATAAAGAGGATAACTTCAGGATGCTCGGCGGCTTCGTCAATTACGCCTTTTATGCGTTCCTCGAACTCACCACGGAATTTTGTCCCAGCGACCATACCGGATAAATCAACCTGGTAAATATGTTTCCCAATTAGAGTAGAGGGAACATCGTCAGCGGCGATACGCTGGGCTAGGCCTTCAATAATAGCAGTCTTTCCAACGCCAGCCTCACCGATGAGGACGGGATTGGATTTTGAACGACGACAGAGAACGGTAATTACGCGCTCTATTTCGCGTTCACGACCAATAACACGATCGAGCTTATCATCTTTTGCGAGTTTTACCAGATCAACGCCGAAGCGCTTTAGGAAACGGAATTCGCGAGTCTTTAGGTATTCACTTTGTTTTTGTCGATCATGTTCCCTTAATGCGTTTTCTTCGACTAGGTCATCAATTTCGTCGGCGAATTTGTCAAGATCTATCTCGAGTTTTTTTAGGATTATACTCGCGCGGGAAGTTTTTTGGGCGATAAGAGCATAGAGAAGATGTTCAGTGCCAATAACTTCTATGTCTTGTTCGTGACAATAAGCAGCAGCCATCCGAAGAGTTAGGACGGCGGATTCAGACAGGGACATCATCGCCATCTCACTGCCTTTTACCTCCTGAGGCTGACTTCCCATAGATTTTTCTAACAATCCAATATCAATTCCCTGCTCAGCAAGGAGGCGCGCGCCTGTAGATTGGTCGGTGCTACAAATTCCAAGAAGAATATGCTCCGTCCCCATATAACCGCTATTATAACTTTTAGCGTAATAATCGGCTTTTTGGAGGGCAAATTTTGCGTCTTCAGATAAACTGCTCATAGTTTCATTAAAATCAGGTTGCATAATTTCATTGTAGCAGATTAGCACTCGAATGTCAATAGTGCCAACACAGATTGGGGCTACTCTTTTTGCAAAAAGAGTAGCAGGAAAGACTTGAGGCGGGGAGCGTAGGAGAAAATGGATAAAAAATTACCCTGTTAATTTTAAGAAATAAGAGTATAATAGGAGATATGAGTAAAAGGAAATTTAAACGGACGAAGATTTTGGCGACGATTGGTCCGGCTTCATTTACGAAGGAAGGAATTGAGTCGCTGATAGAGGCAGGAATAAATGGGTGCCGTCTGAATTTTTCTCACGGCCTTTATACGGAACGCGACGAGCAGATAAAGTGGATTCGTGAGGCGGCAAAAAAGCGCGGACGACATGTGGCGATTTTACAGGATTTACAGGGGCCAAAGATTAGGCTGGGGTTGCTACAGACTGAGAATATGGAATTGCCGGTGAAGAGGGGCGATAGGCTGATTTTGGATTATGGACTAAAAGAGCATGAAGGCGGACTTCATCTGCCAGTACAGTATAATCTGGCGAAAAAAGTAAAGATTGGTGAGCCGATTTTTATGTTTGACGGGAAAATCGAGACGGTTGCGACAAGTATTGTTTCTGACGAGGCGATTGAAGTTGAAGTCTTAAATGATGGAGTTTTGGGATCGCGAAAAGGGCTGAATCTGCCAGAAACTGACTTTGGGGATGATATTATAACAGAGAAAGATATGGCGGATATTGAGTTTGGGTGTTCGCGGGATTTTGATTATGTGGCGCTGAGTTTTGTTCATTCGGCGGCGGATATTGAAAAACTACGGCAAATTCTTACTTCGCACGGAAGTACCGCAAAAATTATTGCAAAAATTGAAACTAAGAAGGCAGTAGCGTCGGATGAAATTCTAGAGGGGATTGTTGAGGCGGCGGACGGAGTAATGGTAGCGCGGGGAGATATGGCGGTAGAAGCGGGAGCGGAAGTTGTGCCGGTAGTACAGCATAAGTTAGTGGAAATGTGCCGAAAGCACGCAAAGTTGGTGATTATTGCGACGCAAATGATGGGGTCGATGGTGAATATTCCGGAGCCGAGTAGGGCGGAGGTAAGCGATGTAGCAAACGCAGTAATTCAAGGGGCGGATGTGGTGATGCTGTCGGATGAAACGGCGCAAGGAAAATATCCGGTCGAAACGGTGAAGGCGATGAAAAAGGTTATTCTTTATATTCAGAATCATATTCCGGTGTCGAGAGGTTATACGACAGTAATAAATGATATAAAGAAGTATGACGCATTGGCACCGGCGGTGGTTGAGTTGGCGGAAAAAATTGATGCGGATTTAATTGTTTGCCAGACGGCGACTGGAGCGACAGCTCGAGCGGTGGCGGCGCAACGACCGAATCTACCGATTATTGCAGTAACCACAAATCCGAGAGTAGCAAATCAGTTATCACTAATTTATGCGAATAATGCTTATGTGCGGACTTATTCGGCTACTTATGGACTGGATTTAGCACAAGAACTAAAGGCGAGCGGATATCTTGAGGTGCCAGAGGGAAAGACGGAACTGACGGCAATTATTACGTCTGGGCATAGGAATTCGGTTTCGCTATCTGATACGATTCAGATTGTAAAAATTTAGGTGAAGGTAATTTTGGCGCGACCTAAAGTGGCTGTGGGGTTGATTTTGAATCGATTTTAATTATTTTTAGGTTAATTGGATTGATTTCAGCAGTTTTGGACTGATATGGGTTGCGGAAAATTGAAGTTGTGCTATAATTAAACAAATAACAGAGGTATTTAATGACAAAAGCAACATTGAAAGATGCGCGGCCGCGTGGGCAGAATGTGATTGTACGGACGGATTATAATGTTCCGATTAAGGATGGAAAGATTGTGAGTGATCTGAGAATCCGGGCGAGTCTTCCGACGCTGGAATATCTGCGAAAAAAGGGGGCAAGACGAATTATTGTGTTATCACATCTAGGACGGCCGGACGGGAAGCGAGATAAAAGCTTGTCGCTGGAGCCGGTGGCGAAGAGATTGGGTGAACTAATGCCGGGTGGGAAGGTTTCGTTTATTGATGACGTATCGGGGCCGGATGTCGAGGAGGCTGTACAGAAGACACCGGTTGGGGGAATTTTAGTTATGGAAAATCTGCGGTTCTTCCCTGGCGAAGAGAGTAATTCGGCGGATTTTGCGCGGGAAATCGTGGACTGTACTGGGGCGGATTTGTTTGTGCAAGATGGTTTTGCAGTAATTCACCGGGCGCATGCGTCAACAGCGGCAATTACTGGTGAACTGCCGTCGGTAATGGGGCTTTTGGTTGAGCGGGAAATGACCGTATTAAAAAAGACTATGAGTCATCCGGAAAAACCGTTCACAGTGATGATTGGTGGGGCAAAGGTGGAAGATAAGGCGCCGTTAATCCAGAAATTCTTAGAAAAGGCAGATAGAATTATTGTTGGAGGAAAGATTGCGGCCGATTTTTCGGATGGAAAGATTTCTCGGGAGTTATTAGGTGGGGATGCTGGAATGAAGAAAATTTACATCGTGGAAGATTTTTCAGACGAGACGAAGCAAGATATTGGAACGAAATCGACAGAAAAGATTTTGGAGATTTTAGGGGCGGCAAAAACAGTGCTTTGGAATGGAACGATGGGACTAACAGAGGAAAAACCGTACGATGCGGGGAGTCGGAGAATTGCCGAGTTTCTAGGAGGACATACAGAAATAACGTCGGTGGTCTGCGGGGGCGATACGACGGGATTTGTCGAGAGTCTGGAGGGCGACTGTCAGTTTTCTCTAGTCTCGACTGGGGGCGGTGCGTCTTTGTCGGTGCTTTTGGATGAAGAGCTACCTGGATACGAATCTCTAGAAGATATATGATAGTTTATAGAGAAAAAGAGGATTAGAGTGGTAAAGTTTTTGGCTTTTACCACTCTTTGTTTTTCGATAAGATAATGGTAGTTTGTGAGGTTTTAATGGGAGGAATAAGAATCCCTATTATCATTATTCCTACTGGCGAGAAAGGTTCTGTTGCTCTATATAGACGAGAGGAATCCTATTGCTCCGTTTATAAGTTAGGCTAAAAGATTCTTTGCCGTTTCTAAGCCAGCTAAGATTGCTTTATCCATATCCCAATACTGATACTTTCCGAGACGTCCGCCGAGAACCATATTAGGATATTTATCCTTAATGAGCTCAACATATTTATTGTATAGCTCCATAGAATCGGGGTTGTTTATTGGGTAATAAGCTTCACTATCCTGCTTAAAATCGGCCGGATATTCGCGACAGATTATAGAAGCTGACTGTTCAATTATCTCTGGCTGGTGAATTTGATAATATTTATAGTTATGTGTTCTCGTATAAGGAATGTCTGGGTCGGCTTCATTTATAACCGCCTGAGTCTGCTCGGAATTATTGATTCTCTCTTCTTCAAATCTAAGCGAGCGGTAGGGGAGAACGCCGAGCTGATAATCCATTAGTTCGTCAACCGTACCACAATAGATGATTTTTGCTTCAGAGGGAATTTCGTCGAGAGACTTAAAGTCGGTATTTAGCTTTATGGTGATATTGTCGGAGCTTAACATTTTTTCAATTATTTTTGTGTAGCCATTAACTGGGATTCCCTGGTGTTTTGCCGTGATAAAATAGCGATTATCATGCGAAAAACGGACGGGGATACGTTTTAATAGGTCGACCGAAAGGTTTTTAGGGTCAGTATTCCACTGTTTCGCCGTATAGTTTTTCAGAAAGGCTTCGTATAGTTTTTCCCCAACGAGAGTAATTCCCTGCTCCTCAAAGTTTTTGGGGTTATTGATACTAGCTGAATCTCTTTCCGCCTCGGCTTTTATAAATTCTTCCGCTTCCTGCGCATTGAGATTTTTCTCATAGAGAAGATTTATTGTATCAAGGTTTATTGGCATTGGATATAATTTTCCATTATGACGAGTATCTACGGTATGTATATAATCATTGAAGTTAGTAAACCTTGTAATATAGTTCCAGACCTCATCAGATTCAGTATGGAAGATGTGCGAACCATATTTATGGACTTCGATTCCTGTTTCTTTATCTGTGTATGAATAGATATTACCAGCGAGATGTGGTCTTTTTTCAACTACTAAGACTTTCTTACCTTTATTTGCTAGGCGCTCAGCTACAGTTGCCCCAAAAATTCCTGCGCCTGCTACAATATATTGATATTCCGTCAAGTCCATTTAGCCTCCTTTCCGTTACCTCTATATAACATCCTAAAGAGTTAGGAGTTTATAATACTATTATATCATATAGGGAGGAGTTTCCTCCCTATATTTAGCACAGGATTTAGTACGGAATAAAATTCCATCGCTGTGCGTTTGTGTCGTTAGACTTATACAGCTGAATCTTTGTACCGTTAGAGGCATTGGCGCCAGAAACATCTAGAACGTAGTCCTTATTGCAGGACGAGGCAATTTTGTATGATCCATTCTCATTGGTTACGAGCCATTTCTGCATGCAGCCATTTAGGTTTTCTGAATAAATCTGAATCTTATGGCCATTTTCCATAATCGCAGAGTCAACATCGAGATATTTTCCGGATTTTAGATTCTTAAAGCGATAGGTTCCGTCCGATTCTTTAGATATATACCAATTCTGTACGGAAGTTCCATCTTTTTCATAGATTTGCGCTTGGGCCGCATTGGATGTCGAGCCATTCTCAATATCCGCATACATATTAGCCTTTAGCTTAGTTTCAATATGATAGTTTCCACTTCCTAACTCGACATCATTGTTTTTTACCAACTTCCATGTCTGCGCTTTTGTGCCATTAGATTGGTAGAGGCTGACGACAGTGCCGTTATCATTCCTAGCGCCGTCAACATCGAGTGCATAATTAATATTAACTCCGGAGAGGATTTGGAATGAATCGCCATCTGGTATAATGAACCATTTTTGGGCAAGCGTACCATTAGGCGTCCATTGATGAATTTTGTTCTTATTATAGGCCTCTGCTCCACTCAAGTCCAAATCTAGTCGAGAATTAGAATTCGTAATGGTATATGTCCCATCAGACGAATTATACTTAAATTGCCACTGTTGAGTTATCGTGCCGTTACTAGCCCAAGTCTGAGTTTCCTTTCCGATTGCAGTTGATGCGCCACCAATTTCAAGAACCTGATTATTGCCGATGTTTGAATACATCGTATATACTCCATCAGAGATAATCTGGGCGGGCTTTTTTATGGAGACGCCACTAGTTGTCGTCATCTTCCAGAGCTGATTCTTTGTATTGTCCTTTTTCCAAATCTGTAATTTTGCCCCGTTCGAAATATTACCATTGGAAAGGTCTATAACATAGTTAGTGTCGCAAGACGAAGCTATCCAGTAGTAATCGCCATTCGGAATGAAGACCCACCTCTGAGCGCAGGTATTATTAGAATCATACTGTTGGAGCTGGGTGCCATTTACCATATTTGCACCAGTAATATCAAGAGCTTTTCCGGAATTAGGATTAATAAATGTGTATGTATGGTCTGGGTTATAGGTTAGTCTCCATTGTTGCGCGACGGTTCCATTTGCTCTATAGAGCTGAACTTTTGCACTAGAATTCTTAGAGGCGCCAGATACATCGGCTACAAAATTAGCATTATGACTACTACCAAAAGTATAGGTTCCTTCAGGGACGCTTTGTGAAATATCGTCTAGGGAATGGATAGTCTTAGGTGCGGACTGCGTAGTAGCGGACTTTGTCCGAGTATCGCCAAACCAATCGACATAATATTGGTAGAAGTTTCGATTGCCATACGATGAGCAGGAATCGCCACTACCATAGCCAGCATTTAGAGATGCGGCATTAGGTTGATATGGGGTATAGCGGTACAGCGCAGATGTTGCCCTATTCTGGACATAAACGCTTGAACTGCCACAAGATGAATTTGGGGAGTACTGGATATTATGACGACCAACAGCGTAGTTTGACCAACCACCATCGAGAACACTACGGAATAGACTTGCTGCCTGTCGAATCTGGTTCCTCAGACCATAATACTGAGAGTCACAGGCGCCAGTATCTGGGCAACCATAGCCTGTTGCCGAACGATATTGTAGGGAATTTGGCCAGGTGTCAGTAACTAATCCTTGTTCTTTTTGGAGTAAGACGATTATTACTTTTGGATTAATTCTATAGTCCTGGGCAGCTTCGTGAATAATCTCAGCTGCAGACTTACCATTAAAGCTTTCGTCAGCCATACAGACAAAATGACCGTCTTTTATGTGATAACTATATGAACTGTAGGTTTTTGCTAAGCCAACATTGGTGTTATTGCAGGGATTTTTAGATTTTAGGAATGACTGAATCTGGGCAGTAGTCATTGAATTATAGTCGCCCATAACTTCGTCAGACATAATATTCCCAGCATCCCATTTCGACAGGTCGGCAGCAGCAGTTTCTGGAGTGTTTTTCATTGAGAAAAATGTCGCCGTTCCCGCAAGAAAGAATGCAAAAGATGAGAATAGTAAGGTTTTTAGGTTATGCCGAGTTCGCGAAGATGGCAAGGATGTATTCGCTATTTCAGTATAACGGGAGTGGTTTTTGTGTTGAGAGTTAGAGTTTCGTACTAAGGGTATTCTAACCATTTTACCTCCTGTTTAGGTTTATATACTTGCCTCGCCCGTGATTACGCCGGATTTATCACCAGATACGAGGTCTATAGAAATACTCCAGTTTTTTCCACCAGAGAGTTCGCTTACTGGAACAGCGAATCCTTCACATGAAGACGTAGAGACGTCAGCAAAAAGCTTTGCGGTATCGGTATAGGATAGGGAACCCGACTTCATAGTCAAGGTGCAGGTGCCACCTGATAGATATTGATCAATATTGACATAAATACGAAGTGTTCCGTCAACAACTTCGGTGGAAGTTATTGAGCCGGTCAGAGTAGCCGAGGCGTTTGGATCTTCTCCTTCGTATTTTGTCGGAGTCTTTTTGTCTCCGTCAGTATTATTATCAACTACAGCCTGTTCGGGTGTAGCAGTAGCAGTATTATTTATTTCTGCGGTTGCTACAGGTGAAGCCGAAGGCTCAGTCTTTGTTTCGTCGTTAGATTTGTTGGAGAGGAATATTGCCGCGATTATTCCGCCAATTAGACAGATTCCTATAGCACACCCAATAATTATTCCGAGTCGGTTATTATTGCGTGGTTTGGGTTTTTTGTTGAGAGTGTTTACCATGAATTTAATATACCACGGTTTGACTTTTATGGCAAGTTATGGAACATTATTTTTTACAGAGGTGAAACCTGTTATGTTTATAAAAATTGTCAAATTCTTTGGATTTTTAGATTTCTACCCCTGTTAAATACTTATAGATTTCGAGAGTTTTTTTCGTCAATAATATAAAGCGGGCGGTTTTGGGTCTCGGAATGGACATGGGAGATATATAATGCCATAATCATCTGAGAAAGTAAAATCATACCGGCAAGGAATGTAGTGAAAATACCTAAAATCGTTAGTCCGTCCCAGTTTAGGCTGAGCGGGTCGTTAAAAAGAACCTGCTCAAAGAGCCAGAAGAGGAGTAAGAGAGAAGTGATGATAATTAAGAAAATACCAAAAAATCCTAGAATTAACAGAGGACGAGTGGTCATAGAAACGATGGAGTCGATAGCGAGCTTAATGAGTTTTTTTAGATTATAGCTCGGCTCGCCAGCCATACGTTCACCATAAACATACTCGATTTGTTCCTGCCGAAAACCGAGCCAATCAATTAGTCCGCGAGTAATGCGATTATGTTCGGTTAGTTTATTATATTCGGCAACCACGACCTTATCAATTAGGCGAAAATCGGTTGAGCCGGGGACGGTATCAGTATCACCTAGTCTATTTAGAAGCCAATAGAAGACCTTTGAGCCAGTGCGCTGAATAAGGCCATGTTTTGTGAACCTTGAGCGAACACCAGTAACGATTTCGGCACCTTTTTCCCATTTAGCTATAAATTTCGGGATGAGTTTTGGAGGCTGCTGACCGTCTGAGTCAATCATAATAACGGCGTCGGCAGACTTCGCATAATTCATTCCAGCTGCGAGAGCAACTTCTTTACCGAAGTTCCTTGAAAAAGAAATTACCTTAATTTTTTTATCTTTAGTGGTGAATTTTTGGAGGATTTCGAGGGTTTTGTCTTTTGAACCGTCATTTATGAGGACGATGCTAAACTGATATGTAGTGATCTTGTTTATCTCTGGAATGAGTTGCTGGTTGAGAAATTTTTCAATGACCGCCTCTTCATTATAAACGGGGACAATGATAGAGATTTTTTTCATTTTTCCTCCAATTCTAAATCTAAAATCGTAGCTGCTAGCCTTAGAGTATCAATGCGTTTTTTCTGGGATTCGGATTTTTCTTCGGCGGAGATTTCGGAGATTTTTTGAGTGAATAGAGCAACTGTTTCGGGATGTCGATAGTCAATTACCTCGAGAGAATGCGCTTCGCCATCGGATTTTTTTAGCGCGCCAAGTTTTACGAGATTATTAATATGCTCAGCTACCGATGAAACAGAAGAAAGATGAAGACCAGCAGCAATATCGCGATAAGACGGAGAGATGTTATATGTTTTTATGTAGTTATCAATAAAATCATAAACCTGACGCTGTTTCTTCGTAAGTTTCATAATACTATTATAACACAAAATTGGGATTTTTCTTTAAAAGAAAGGTGAACATAATCTTTATAATCTAGGCGTGGGTTAAATTCCGGTTAGAGGAGAAATTTCGGCGCCAAGATGATGAAGGCGATTAACAAAGTCCTGATAACCTCGATCGATGTAATAGGTATTGCGAAGGATGGAAGTTCCAGGGGCGGCAAGCATGGCAATAAGAATAACCACGGCAGGGCGAAGTGCGGGCGGAGAAACGAGTTCGGTGGCACGCCAAGAAGTTGGGCCCTCGACATAAACGCGGTGAGCGTCAAGGAGTTCGACATTAGCATTAAGCTTAGAGAGGTCAGTAATGTAGATAGCGCGATTTTCGAAGACCCAGTCGTGGATGAGGGTGCGACCTTTAGCACAAGCGGCAATAACGGAGAAGAAGGGGAGATTATCGATATTTAGACCCGGAAAAGGCATGGGGTGGATTTTGTCCTGCGGAGCAATAAGCATAGACTTTTTAACGGTCAAATCGACAAGTCGAGTACGATCATTATGCGACAAATATTCTGGACTTTTCTCGATTTTAGCGTTCATACTAGAGAGAACTTCGAGCTCAATTTCGAGAAATTCGATTGGGGCGCGAAGGATTGTTATTTCGGAATTAGTCGTCAGGGCGGTAGCAATGAAGGACATAGCCTCAATTGGATCCTCGGAAGGGGAATATTCGATGTCCTTATTTATCTCGGCAACACCGTCAATTTCCATTGTAGTAGAATCGAGACCTCTGATTTTTACGCCGAATTTTTCGAGGAGAAAACCAACGTCCTGAACCATATAATTCGGGGAGGCGCCAACAATAGTAGTGTGACCAGGATATAGAGCGGCGGCCATCAAGGCGTTTTCCGTAACTGTATCACCACGCTCAATCAGGACAATGTAGCGATCAGGATAATTCTTCAATGTATCATCCTTTACGTCGCAAATATAAGAACCTGGAATTGTTATTGCGTCAACTTCTAGGCCAAAATGTTTTAGAGCGCGAAGATGTGGGTCGATAGTTCTAATGCCAAGAGAGCAACCGCCAGCGTAGGGGAGAGTAAAATGTTTTTTTAGATGGAGAAGTGGTCCCATAAACATAATAATCGAGCGAGTGCGGCGAGCAGCTTCCATATCCATATTATCAAGGGATAATTCAGCTGGTGGTATAATTTCTAAGTCGCGTTTACGATTTTTCCAGCGAGTTTTAACACCGATGGATTCTAAAACTTCGATAATACGGTAGACTTCCTCGATGCGAGCAAGGTGTCTCAAGGTGGTTTTTCCCTTATTCAAAAGCGCAGCACAGAGGAGACCAACGGCGGCGTTTTTACTAGTATTAATCGTGATTTCACCGGAAAGTTCCCTGCCGCCTTCGACGGTAATTCCCTGGGAGATTGAGGTATTTATAGAGAGAATCTGATTACCAAAAAATTCGGAGAAGCGTTTTATCATCTCGAGAGAGATGTTTTGGTCGCCCTGTTCGATACGATGAATGGCAGACTGGGAAGTGGAGATTCCCTCGGCGAGCTCGGCCTGCGTCAGACCACGATCAGAGCGGAGCTTTGCGATAATCTTACCGATTTCTTGTTGATAAGTTAGTTTCGTTTTCATAAAAGCATTATATCATGTGGTGAATAAAATGCAAAGAGTTTTATTTATCTTTTTTAGTTTACTAAATTTTTCCTTTTTCGGCGAGGACTTGAATTATTGTAAAAATTACAGCATTCGGGCAGGCTTTTTCTCCTCATTCGCCCTTCGGGCTGGTCCCGAAAAAGCGCTGCGACTGCTGTAATTTTTACAATATTCAAATCTGATTAGATTCGTCGAAAAAGGAAAAATTTAGTAAACCGAGCAAAAATATAAAAAATCCCCCTATCTTGATAAAATTTTTATGTCTAGGGGGGGAGGGGGTAGTTAGTAAGTTAGGCGGGCGCGACCCTTAATCCGGCGGCGAGCTAAAACTTTTCTACCGTTCTTCGTCGCGTTCCTTTTCCTAAAACCATGCTCAACTTTCCGCTGTTTTTTATGTGGCTGATACGTCCTTTTCGGCATAAAATTCTCCTAT
>JAUNQQ010000017.1:8847-14461 GCA_030536095.1 Candidatus Saccharimonadota bacterium | reverse complement strand
AATGCGTCAAATCTGGTGGTTCCGACTGGACTTGAACCAGTGACACAGGGCTCTTCAGGCCCCTGCTCTACCAACTGAGCTACAGAACCATAAACATTCCTTCCCAAAGATAAAAATGGGACTACACTTTCATTTTAGCACATTTCGCGCTAAAATGAAAGTGTGAAATTAGTTAAGATTGGCTAGCTTATTTGTAATTCTGCCCCATCTACCGCAAAATCAGCGAGGGCAGCTTTTTGAATAGTCGGATCATCATAGGTATTCCAATAATAAGTATTGGTTACGGTCGAAAAACCGCCGGTATAAATCGTTTTCTCAAAATCCCCGTCGGCCATTGCCGCTGCGCCATCAATCATCGCCACCCCAGCCAGTGTATGAAAAAGACGAGAGATATTTTCTTCTTCGGTGGACTTAACTGGGTAATGCGTATTATAATAGGCGACGCGCACAAAACGAGACGAGGAATAACAATCTCCCGGAATACCACGCATCATAGCGCCAGCCCCAAAAGCCGTCATCTCAGCCTTACCCCAAGAAACCTTTTCCGGCTGAACACTAGAAACATTTAGGTAATTTCGGAGATTTTCTTTATGCCAGTTATATCCCGGCTGATTAGTGAGTACGCATACATCATTATGGAAAACCTGAAGCCCCTCCGCGGTATATTCCACAACAATACTACGAGTTTTATCACCAATCATCCAGTGTAGTAGCGAAACCGGATACTTCTCATTAATTGGCTTCGCTATAATCGCGACATCTTCCAATGCTTTTTCTACTTCGTCAACGGTGGAAAAATTCATCGCGACCCACAGCGGAAACTCATAAGCTGCAATATTGACCTTATCTTCTATCGCATCTGGCTCATATTGCGCATATCCAGGAAAGTTTAGTCCCGCCACCGCTAGGCCAGCATCATTTCCGCAGTCAAAATAAAGCGGAATATTTTCCTCTATGATGCCCATACCAATAACAGCATATTTTGGACTAGTCTCCCCTAAAAATGCAGATTTATATTTATATCCCGTAGGCGTAACGACAATCTTCTGTCCGTACCCAACCGACCAATCAAGATTGCGTCCAAAATACATCCTACCCTTGTCGTCATTAAAACATACTCCCGTACACATATTTCCTCCCTTAACTTATTATCACCTACAATTATAGCACTTCCTCCGAAAAATCACACCCCCTTTCTTAGGAACGTAAGAATATATCTCCCCGCGCCATAATGCATAGGTCGGCGCGGGGAATAATCTAGATTTTTCGAGAAAAAACTTGCTCTGGCCCCAAGGCGCACGGTTGCCGACAAGAAAAGCCCATCTGGCATTTTATCTTCCCCTTAAGCTTCCGCAGTTCCTCCGCAATCCGCTTGGTTGCCATTCGTTTTGAAGTACTTAAAATATATCGGTCTAAGGTTGTCCGTGTTTGTTGACAAATTTCCGGCTGAGTCGCTCCACACAATCTCTCGTGACATTTCATTATAAATGCCTCGGTCGTTCCACGCTCATTGACTTCGACTAGCATCCCCTGCGGAAAGTTGTCCGCCACTGAATGCATATCATCCATGTATTCCGCAAAAGTTTCACTGTCTTCAGCAATAATTGGCGCAGCATAGAACATTTTTTCCTCTGGTAATCTCATCTCATACCAAAGCGATCTATGTCTTAGCGCTGATGCTAACCCCACGAAACTTTCGAGATAATTAGTCGAATAAACATCCCCAAAGTATTCTTCGCGCTCTTCTGAGCCGAATAATGAGAAACCTCGTCCAAAATTCTCTCGCAGCCCTTCCACATTTACGATTTTTCGTAAATTATCAGAAAACTCCACTAGATATGGAATCAGTTTCTGATAAAACGGCGTAAGATTACTTTCAGAAATCATCTTTTCGCAAAATCCAATCAGATAATTCGCCTGTCGCAGACTCACCGTATATCCCATTGTCGTCGCCGGCGTAAAAACCGAGATAAACAATCGCGCATTTTCCATCGCCAGTTTATTCACTGTCCGCGCCGGAATCTCTGGGTATTCTTCTGCAATCATCTTCGCAAACTTCTCGCGCCACTTCTCATATAGCTGGCGCTCTTCTTCGTTTGCCGCCGTCATCACGGTATATCGTCCCGATTTCTCGCTCGTGGTATACTCTTTTTCGTTATTCAGCAGCATCGCCAGGATTTTTGGAATATCTATCAGTACTAGATTATAACTCGGATGTCCTGTAACGCTATGATGTCCGTTCTCCACGGTCCCATTTGCGCGTTGCATCGTCTTATCAATCTGCTCCCGAATTAGATTTTTGTAGTCTTTCGGCATGTAGCAGATTCCTGCCTCAAGCCCCGAGAGCCTGAGCATATCCCTGGTTCCTTCCCAATGCCCCAGCTTTGTCGAAGCTAACACGTCAATCTTCATTTTTCTCTCCAATCTCTAAAGGTTCAACTTTCGTATCTCCTCATTATAACCGATTTTCCTGGATAGTCAACCCTAACCCGATAAAATTGACAAAAATAAAAAACTGTACTATAATACAGAACGTACCTTACAAATCCCTAGTAGAATTGGAGTAAAGATGAAAACATTTTCAAACGAAATTGTCCTCGCTACGCATAATTCGGGAAAGCTTCTTGCGCTTCAGAAGATTTTTAGCGAATATAAGTTGCTCAGTCTGGATGATATCGGGTTTAATCTTGACATTGATGAGAATCAGCCAAGTTTTCTTGGTAATGCCGAGAAAAAGGCGACCGCAGTCTTTCAAGCGATTAATCGCCCCGTTCTCGCAGATGACTCTGGACTGACAATTGACGCGCTTGGTGGTTTTCCTGGCGTAATGACACATCGTTTTCTCGGCGAAAATGCCTCTGATGAGGAGCGCAATCTCGAGCTAATTCATCGTCTCGATCAGCTTCCAATTCATACCGACCGCACCGCCAGATTTGTCTGCTGTCTGGTCTATCGCAATGAGGAGGGGATTACCGCTAGTTCCGGCGAAATTGTCGGCAGAATAGCAAGAGCGCCACGCGGCCAAAACGGATTCGGCTTTGATCCCATCTTTGAACTCGCAGATGGTCGCACTCTGGCAGAACTTTCCCCCGAGGAAAAAATTAAACTCGATGCTCGTCGCCTCGCCGCTGAGCGCCTCGAAGCGCAGATTCGCCTATCCGACCTCCGCTATCGTGGCCATTTTAAAAACGAATAGGGATTTTCGGGCGACTCTTTGTCGCCCGCTTTTTTATTGAGCTAATTTAATAGGGAAAAGTCAGCCCGCCCCAAAACAATAACAATATGTTTGCGCCTTAGGAATATATTAAAAATCCCCCGCATAGGCGGGGGAAAGATGATGTTCGGGCTACTCTATTCTGGCTGGAAGAGCATACTCTGCTTTGAGGACTGATATTCTGAGCCAGCGAAGATGATATGGTTTAGGTCATGCTCGCTGAAATAATAAGTCGTAAATCTTGCTGGCGAATGAATGGTATTAGTCAGGTAGGCTATTACGACACCAGACTGGGGTAAAACTCCAACATAACAGCGAGTAAAACTATTCATCCAGTATTCGCAGAGCTCATTATTCTCGTCAAATTCCAGATACCACGCCATGCCAATATTGGTCGGTTCGGATTGATTAATTAGCGTGGTTGGAGTAACCATTCTTTCGAGAATGTTAGCGGAAAACATACCATACTCCGGGCCGAGATAAGTCAGAAGCAGTCGGCAGAGACTTTCCGCATTAGAGAAAAGACCGGCATTTCCAGAGATTCCTTCCATAGTATAGTAGGCGGCTTCGTCGTGAACTTCGCCGTGAACTACATCGGTGCGTACGCGCGGGAAACTAATTAATCCGAATCGAGTATTTCCGGAAATCTCCGTAGCAGCGATGTCGGAATAAGCAAAACCATGCGCTAGAGGATTAAAAGTCGCAGTTATACCACAAGTCGCGGGGCGATTATTAATCTCTGTCCAGAGTTCATTTAGATAGACGTCAAAGCGTTTTCCGGTAACCTTCTCAACGATAAAGGTAAGCGTAATCGCGTCAACATCGCTTGGAGCTTGCGCAGTTCTCGGCTCCTTGATTAGAGGGAGCCTATCTAAGAGCGCAAGTGATTCTCCGCGCGTACCGCCACTGTTGTAGCAGGGATTAATCATCTCGTCCAGAAATTGTTTATGAAAATCTGGGCCAGCAGGGTTTCCGGTACGATTACGGAGTAAATCTTCGACGGTCAGGCTCGAGCGCCAGTATTTCAACGAATTCTCAACCTCGTAGGGATTGTCCGAGGGGTTATTTTCGACAAGTTTCCGATGAAGATTTAGATCCTGATTCTCGATATAGCCCTTTCCTAAGATGTCGGCAACTCTAGTATCAAGGCTGAGTTCGCCGGTGGAAATTAGGTGGAGCGTAGCATACCATGCGGTAAAGATTTCGCTCGTTCCGCCAATATCAAAGAGAGTTGCTGTCGTAACTGGAATGCGGTCCTCCTTTGGAATGGGGACGCCGTAGCGGTTATAGGTCTGAATATTTCCCCACGCATTAGAGTAGAGAATATTTCCTGTCCGATCCATTACGCAAAGTTGCGCGCCTGGAAACCCATTTTCAATATCATTTGAGATAATCTGGTCAATCTTCGCGAAGGGAGTTAATACTTCCTGGTAGGGCTTCATGTGGTATTGCGACGAATCGTTGGGGTCACAAGTAGCCGGGGCGCCGAGGGCTTGGGTGACTATTTCAGTCGGAACAATATCGCCAGGGGCGCTCAGGGTTTTGGCCGTAGCGGGAGTAATTGTGTTGCTACTACAGGCGGTTAGTGTCGCGATAAACGCGAGGGCCGTCATAAAAAAGCCAAGTTTCTTTCTGCCGTCCATAAGTCTCTCCTTAGACTCGAGATGAATATGGTAAACATCATCAAAAAATTAATGTTCACCACCCTATAAGGAAATTATAACATAGAGTAGCATAGGGGTCAAGGAAAGCGTGAATCTAATTGTGGGAGCGTTACTGATTTTGTTGATGCTGGCGGAACCGTCTTCCGATGGTAATCCCAGTACAAATCTGCCTACAATAGCGAGAATAGATGATTGTGACGATTTTATTAAGGGTGAACATTTCAAAACGAGTAGTTAGTGTCACTCTATTCAGAATGATGGAAGAGTTTTACATGAGCCTAAGCATAGATTGGGATATGGAGTAGGCATATAGATAGTGCTTTTGATATAATGATAATAGGTCATATCTGCTAACCTACAAACAAGACTAATCCGGGCTTCTATTGACTTATTACTATAATTATTATATAATAAAAAAGAATAACTCCGCCGCCACCACCACCGTGACGGCCTTTTATGTCCTGCAAAAACCATATAGGAAAAACACCAAAATTCCTATTGACGAATTTTTTCATAAGCTTTATAATAGAAACATAAAAGGTCATATAAAATGCAGGTAAAAATAAAAAGGAAAAATAATCGTGCAGTTTTTGCGGTTATGCTAATTGGGGCAATTGCAGGCTTATTTGCCAGTAATCTTCTCCAGTCGCCTAACATCAAGGCAAAAACCCTCGAGCAAAATACAAACGAAGTTCTTGACGTTCGTTTTGCTGGTGAATAGGTTTCTCAACCCTAT
>JAUNQQ010000017.1:0-8747 GCA_030536095.1 Candidatus Saccharimonadota bacterium | reverse complement strand
GTCCCCTCTTCCACCTGCGCAATCGTCTCTTCCTTCGCCATGCAGTCTCGAAATTCCGCCTCGGAAAAACCCGCATCTTTTCCTACCTTCACCCAGTAATCTTCCGTCATTCCCGTAATCATCGGCGAAGTTTTTGATACGCCAATCCCCTTAGAGTGATAATCATTCCAGAGATTTTTTAGCGCCTGATGATAATAATCCCAGAATCTCCCCTCATTCTTTGCACACTGCACTCCTTTCGCGCTCCACCGTGACATATCTATCTTCCCCTCCCCATATTCATACAAAAACTCCGTCACTCTCACCTCATACAAAATACTATTATCCGCAATTAACTGACTAAACTCCTCTTCATTATTCATTATCGTCCGTGAAAAAACATCACAATACGGACACGCAAGATCAGTATACATCACAAAATGGTGTTTCGCCTTCGTCTCTCCCACCGTCGTCCCCTCATCCCAAACTTTCTCCGAAAAATCCGTCTCTCTTGTTGAATTATAAATAATCAGCCCCAGTATTAAGAATAAAATCCCTCCCAGCGCCGCTCCTCTAACGATTTTTCCTAGCATTTTTCCTCCTTTTTTCCGCTTTAATTAAAACATAACTATCTAGTCCAACTTTTTTCAGGCTATGAATTGCCAGTACTATTGCCATCCCTGTAATTATCCCCGAAATCATATTCGCAATCATAAATCCTCCTGCCGACAGAGTTGAGGCCAGTAGCGGCGCGAGCAGGGAAGTACCACAAGTCGGACAGCCACTCCCCAGAATTGCCAGTCCCGCTACAATTCCCGAATTCTGCGCCGCATCCCCTAGTGATACGCCATCTTCGTTCGGGTCATCTGATCCCTCGCTATTTTTCTTTGCCCGATTTTTTGCCGACATCTTATTATATTTATACACTACCGCAATCGCCGCTATAAGTATCGCCTGTAAAAGTGTAATCAGAAAAACATATAGAAAATCACCAAAATTTTTTCCAACCCCAACCAGTCCCAGCGCTGCCTTTCCGATAATGTTTAGCTTTCCGCTCAAATCCGAATTCGCCATCAATGCAAAACTCGCTGTCCCATTCGCCAATAAATTCAGTAGTATTCCCAATGCAATAAAAACCGGCAAGAACCACGCCCAAAAAATCTTTTCTCTTGTCGCCAGAAAAATCCCCTGCCCCGCCATTTTCCAATCATCCACCCACTTTTCCATTGAAAATTTTTCCTTTACTCCACTCATATCTATATTATATCAGTTCTTAAGAAAAATCACCATATTATAAATAAAAAATCTTTTTTCAGAATGTCAATAGACAACTGTTCGGTTTACCCCTGTTTTGGTTCAATTTCTGCACGACATAGTTATAACATAAACATTATGAATTTCAATATTGACATTCAATTTCACTATGATACAATTATGTACAGAAGTTGGACATAAGTTGAGAGGTGTCTAACTTCTAACTAAGGAGTGTTTCTGGCTAGGTTATTTACCACCTAGAAAGAACAAAATCGCATCTGTTTTGGTTTTTCAGATGCGATTTTTTATTAACTACCGCCTCCTTTTTAAGAGGGAATTTTATTGTCGTCCATATGTTTCGACGATTGAAATCATTAAAACTTTTTCTATCCCCAGTGAAAACTTGGATTTATCGTAAAAATCACAGCAGATTGGGCTGGTTTTCTCTCCCCATTTGTCGTAAGTGATTTTAAAGAGCTTTAAAATCACTTACGACTGACCCCGAGAAAACACAGCAACTGCTGTAATTTTTACAATATCCAAATCTGACTATTCGCTGGGAATAGAAAAAGTTTTAATAATAGTCAGGTTATTTCTCTAACTCGCGTATCCACCCAATAAAATTCCCACTCGCACTCCCCGCTCTCTCCGCCTCTGTATGTCCTTCCCCCCAAACCGTCGCAAAATCAACCGTCAGTCCACCATAATTCTCTAGCGCCAACTTCAGATTTATTTCGGTTGTCGATGCTGTATCGCCCTGTGACAATCCCGTCCGAATTCGCCAATTCTTCGCCACCACCGCGTCGTTTTTATTCTCATCACACTCACATTTCTTCTGAGAATAAACATCCGTCAGGTAAAACATCGGATTATACATCAGCGACCGCAATAATACTGATTTTCCTAGTGAATCATTTAGCGAAAAATCTCGCTCAAATTCCCGTGTATAATCTTTATATCCCGAATGTTTCCCTAACTTTTCTGTATTTGCCTTTAGAATCTCATACAGTCTTTCGTCAAAATGCATCGCCTCATTCTCCTGAACCCCAAACAACTTATTCTCAGTTTGCCCTCGCTCCAATCCATCAAACGCCGCAATTGCCTTACTTGCCGGCTTTTCTTTTTGTACGAATCCTTTAAGGTCTGTTACTTTTGCCGTCCCGGTCTCCTCGCTAAATTCCGCCCAGCTAAGACTGTCAATATATTCTTTCATCTCTCTTGCGCTATTAAAATTATCATGTAAATAATTTGTGAGCGACTTCGACATTTCCCCCATGAAGTAATTATAATACGAGCCACTGTCTATTGTATCTAATACTAAAACTTTCCCATCCTCCTCTAGTCCCAGACTATTAACATATATTCGATAATCCTCAGCCATTAGTCCAGATAATTCGCTCTCCCATCCCTCACTTCGCGAAAATCTCCCCATATTCCACTCGTATGCTTCATTCGCAATATCTAGCGCCGTAATTGGATTCCAAGCCATTACCCCCTGAATCGCGTCCGATATTTCTTCCCCATTCCGATTTTTCATTTTTGCCCCGATATTATCTAAATATGCCGCATATAATTCACTGTCGCCTGACGCCCCTAAGATCGCTCCCTGCGCTCCACCCCCCGAATGTCCAAATGCATAAATTGCCTCGCTATTCCCCGGAATTTCCTCCGTATTATACCTAACATATCTGACCGCCGCCTTTAAATCAGTTATTCCCCACGGCGCCCCCTGCGCGTAGTCTGCTACTTTCGCCATCATTTTGCTTCGTCCGTCCGAACTGCCATACCTCCCTCGACATCCCGGATATAGATAAACCATTCCCGCTTCAATATACTCTGCCACCGTATTATAATCATAGCTATTCGGCGCCTCTTGCGCCGAATAGCCCGGCGTATTTACCGACAATACCATCGGCGCATTCTCCCCTGTAAAACCGCCCTTCTCACCAGCCTTATTTATCCTACAATTATATTTCTTCCCACTCGGCGTACAATCTAAATACTCTCCCGGTATATAAATCCCCATCGATTCATATCCCTCATCAACCGGCTTATCCGCATAGATCAATCCAATCTGATAATAAACATTATGTTCCACATCATACGACCAATTCGCACTCGAAAATTCGGTCTGGTAATCTATCTCCGGTTTTTTGTTTCGTCCATTCTCGGCAAACCTGAGTGCTAAAAATAACCCGCCAAAAACAACAATCAATGGTATTACAACCATCAAAATCATCGACCAAGCCCCAGATTGACTATTTATTTTATTACTTTTATTAACCATTGTTCTTTCTCCGCACCTTTGCTCTCATTCTAGCAAAACTTCCAAAAAAAGTAAAGACCTTTTTCCCTGATTTTTCGTCATATTTTTCAAAAATTTCAAGACTTTTCTTTTTTCGATACTTGTGCTACAATCTACAAAAAAGGAGTGTAATACATGGAGCTTTTAATCATTTTATTTATAATTCTTACCATCATTATTCTTCCCGGGATTCGGGTTATAAACCAATACGAGCGCGGAATTATCTTGCGTCTTGGTAAGTTTTCTCATATTATGGACCCCGGTCTTCGCGTAATTATCCCATATATTGACCGTATGATTAAGGTTGATATTCGTACTAATCCAATGGACATTCCTAAGCAGGAAGTGATCACAAAAGACAACGTAACGGTCAATGTTGACGCCATCGTTTTCTTCCGTGTTCTTGATGCTCAGAAGGCCGTTCTCGAGACTACCGACTACCGATACGCGACTAGCTCTTTTGCACAAACCGCTCTGCGCGATGTGACTGGTAATTTTGATCTTGACGAGCTTTTGTCTAAGCGCGATGAAATTTCTTCCCAGATAAAAGCCATCGTTGATGCCCAGACCGATAAGTGGGGAATCGACATAGAGAGTGTAAAACTCCAAAACATCGAATTACCTGCCGATATGAAACGCGCCATGGCAAAGCAGGCTGAAGCCGAAAGGGAACGCCGCGCCGCTATTATTTCTGCCGAAGGTGAAAAGTCTGCCGCTGCCGCCGTCTCTGAGGCTGCACAACTTCTTGCCGAAACTCCAGGCGGCCTAAAGATTCGTACCCTCCAGACGCTCGAAAAAATCTCGACTGATCCTTCCCAGAAAACCGTTATTATTCTGCCGGAAGAATTATCTAGTCAGATAAAAAATATAACGAGAACATTATAAATTCCTCTTGCATTTAAGTATAAACTGCGCTACAATAAGCATAAGAACAATTGGAGAAAGATATGGATTCGGATGGGAATAATAATCCTCACAAAAAACAGTTTAAACGCACACCCACTCTCTCGGCTGAAGCTATTCATGGTGGAATAAAGTCGCCTTCCGTCGAAGATAAAGCAGAAGCAGAGGCGATAAACGCCCTTGCAGAAGAAGTTGTCTTAATGTCTAGAGAAAATCTTAATTCAGAGAATAATTCTGAGCAGGCGCCGGAATCCTCGGATGGCGACCGAATAAATCTAGCTCCAATAAGTGATAATCCTCCGAGCTATTCTCCTATCCCTGTTCCCGATATTAGTCCATCTGCTGACGCCGCTCGAGAATTATACCCCGAACCGTCCACCCCAACTTTTGGCCCATCCAATGATTTTCCCTCTGAACTCACTTCTGCGGGATATGTTGAGCCAACGGGTTCGGCAGCCTCCGACGACTCTTTCTCATCACTAGGCACTTCATCTCCTGAGACCCCAGAAGTCTCAGAGGCCCCAGCTTTTACTTCCGACTTAATAGACTCCGCAGAGCCTTCATCTATTTCCAGCTCCGCCGAAGAGATTATTTCAGAACCTTTCTCTGCCGCTGAATCGACCGATGCTACGCTGGCGCCCGAGCCAGCCCCAGAGATGAACTCTGATAATTCCAATATTGAATTCGCCTCAGAGCCACTTTCGGATGCTGATACTGTCGTAGCCCCAGAGCCGCTTATCGCCTCTGATACTCCGGTGTCGCCCGCATCCACATCTCCCGAACCAGTTGCAGTTAATTTCTCTGCTTCGCAGCCGTCTCTGCCGGTATCGCCTGCGCCTGTTCCAGAAGCTCCAGCTACTTCTCCTGTTATTCCGCCCTCTCCGAGTGACGCTTCCGTCTCACAGGGAATCGTAAATACGCCCCAAAAGAAAAGTAGTTCCGCTTTGACAACTCTAATTATTATCTTTATGCTTATACTCTTGGCCGGACTAGGTTTCTTAGCATATATTATCGTCGTCGAACCTAAGACTAATAATAAGAATCTTGAAGTCACTGCTACACCTTCTGCCGCCGCGTCGGTTGATCAGTCTCTCGTCTGTATTCTCCCGAGTAATTCCACAAAATCACCCGACGAATCTTATACTAGCGCTTTTCAACAGATTGCTCTAAACTACCACGACTCAGCCCTCCAGGATCTTTTTGTTGAGCAATCTTATGCTTATAATACCTACGATGCCGCAAATAAGAAAAAGGACGCTCTAAAGTCTTCCTATTCTTCCGCGCTAACAGACATAAGCCTAACTATCGACCCCTTCTATAGCTCATTCACTGTCGATCCTCCTTCTCAGGCTTCGGATTCTAATACTACCTATTCCGCTATCGAGTCTCACTATCTGACCGCCGACGAGCTAACCGCAAAAAACTCCACTCTTATCGGCTTCCCGCTTCCTTCTTCTAGCTCCTTTGCAACCGACCTAGAAACCGTTAAGTCTGCCTATTCTAACCAGAAATACTCCTGTAAGACAGATAATAAATTGCTTACGCTTATACCGGAAGCTGAAACGGATAAGACCAATAATTCCACAAATAAAAAATAAGCATAGTATAATTTCCTCCAATCTTACTATAAAGCTGTAAGACTGGAGGGATTTTTTCAGGAAGAATCATCGCCTTTGACTTCCTTATAAATTCTCTCGCGCCTTTCTCGCCAGAAGAAAACCATCATTCTAAATTCTCATCTGGCCTGTGGCGAGCTATCTCCTAACAACTCTAAGGAACCTGCCCCGACTTCCCTCTTGCATTTTTTTTAAAATTTGCTATAATGGTAATATCAATTAAATCTTATATTAAAGTAGCGAGGAGAGGTTTTCGTTACTTAAATGTGGGAAAATAAAATAAGGAAATAATATTTATGACAGAAAGTCAAGCAGAGCGTCGCGCTCGTCTTATGAAGGTCGGCCGAGAAAGAATCTCGCAACTAAAAGAGAAGACTTCCTCAGTCGATAATTTTGAAGCGATGCAAGAACGAAATTTTAACAGCAACTTTAAAAAAGGTGGAAAAGATGCTCGTCCAAAAGCCACGCGTGCAAAGCGAGCCGCACCTAAAAAGCCTGCAAAAAATCCCGCACAGAAACAGAATTCTAAAAAACCTACTAATAATCAGGTAAATCTTAGCGTTTCTACTAAAAAAGGCGAAATGGTTCATCATCAGCGGATGCTGACGATGGATGTAAACGCTCAGGCAACTCAGCATATTATCGGCCTCCCCGTAAATCGTTCCGAATTTAATGGTTATGGTGGTCGCCAGCTGACAAATGCGGATTTGCGGAAAGTAAAACCAAATCCTGATGCGGTACGAATTATCCCGATTGGTGGTGTTGGCGATTTTGGTATTGGTAAAAACATGACCGCTATTGAATATAAGGATGAAATCGCCATTGTCGATATGGGCGTCCTTTTTGCCGGCGATGATTATCCTGGCGTAAATTATATGATTCCGGATATTCAGTATCTCGAGCAGAATAAGAAAAAGATTAAGGCTTTTCTCTTTACTCATGCCCACCTTGATCATATCGGTGCCTGTCGCCATCTTCTCCCGAAGTTTGGCTCGCTCGTCCCAGTTTATGGTACCGAGTTTACTATTGGTATGATAAAAAAGCAGCTTTCAGAGCTGACCGATGCGCCAGATTTGAATTATCAGGTTGTCGATCCGTTTAAACATGACCAGATTAAACTTTCCGATCATCTTTCCGCCGAGTTTATTCATGTTCTCCATTCCATCCCTGGCTCAACCGCTATCGTCTTTCGTACCCCGAATGGCGTAATCTATCTCTCTGGTGACTGGCGCGCCGAGTCTAAGCCAATTGGTCCAGCCTTCGATTATGAACGTATTGACGAGATCGTAAAAAAAGAGGGAATTACGCTTATGCTGAACGAATCAACCAATATCGATTCGCCTGGGCATCATCCTCATACCGAATTTGATGTCGGTGTCTCTATTGGTCAGGTAATGGATCGCTTCCCCGAAGGCCGCGTGATAATTTCGTGTTTTTCGTCCCAGATTATGCGTATTCAGTTGGCTCTTGATGAGGCGGCAAAGCGCGGTCGAAAGGTCGCTTTTGCTGGTTTTTCAATGATTAATAACGTCGAGGTTGCGCTCCGGACAAAGGCGATTAAGGTTCCGAAGAATACTATCGTAAAAATGGAAGATATTGTGAAGCTTCCCGATAGTCAGGTGACGATTATCTGTACCGGCTCTCAGGGTGAAATGAACGCCGTTCTAAATCGGATGGTTTCCGGTGCACATAAATATATTAAGATAAAATCAACTGACGTAATTATCTTTAGCTCGAATCCAATTCCTGGAAACGAGCCGCACGTCACATCGACCCTCGACGGCTTGCTTCGAGAAGGCGCAAATGTCGTTCAAAACGGTAAGGGCCATCTTTCCGGCGTTGGTCCGCTCCATCTTTCTGGTCACGCTTATTTTGAAGATCATGTTGAGTTTGTCACTCGCCTGAATCCGAAAAATTATCTCCCCTACCACGGCGAATTCTATATGCTTCAGCATAATGCGCAGATGGCTGCCAACGTCGTCGGCATCCCGCGTGATCGTATTATCGTCCCTGATGACGGCGATATTATCGAGCTTCTCCCCGACCAAACGATTCGAAAGAACGGCCGGATTCATGCTGGCAATAAACTCTTTGATGATGCCGACCATCCAGTTCATGAGGCTGTCGTAAAGGATCGTATTCATATTTCGCGCGAAGGAATTTTCGTCATTGTCTTGACAATTTCGAAGAAAAATGGTCATCTTATAAAAACTCCCGATATTGTTTCTCGCGCCTTTATCTATCTCGATAATTCCGAGGAATTGATCGGGAAGATTCGTCACTATCTTCGTCAAAAAACCGATAAGGCTATGTCGCCTGATTCTGACCTAAAGGCGATTAAGGACGAGATTAAGGAAGATGTTACTCGTATTCTCTTTGATGCGACTGGACATACTCCAATTGTCATCCCCGTTATTAATCGCGTCTAATTAGCTTATCCTCAACCCCGCTCCGGCGGGGCCTTTTTGTATATTTCGAGCCATCTTCAGCATGAAAAACTATTGACAATGCCATCGCGCTTTTGGTATAATGAAAACGTCTAAAATCATAATATTTATTAAAAGTCCTTGGCGATTTTTAATATGCAAAAAATTGTTATTTGCGATATCGCACAAACACTATTTTTTGCATTAACGTCAAAGGATAAATGTTATGGCTTTAGACACCAGTGCGGTGTCGCTTTTTATTGC
>JAUNQQ010000060.1:2925-4349 GCA_030536095.1 Candidatus Saccharimonadota bacterium | reverse complement strand
CAAGTACTACCGGCACTTCCGCCATTACTATCTCACCTCTTTTTACTACCACCTTTCCAATCTCATCCCCCTGCAAAACCCCCGCCGCAATCTCCGAAACGCCCTGAAATTCCGTCGAAACCTCTTGCTCTACCTCCTCTCTTTTCGTATAAACCACTACATCCTCCGCCAGCTTTACCTCATATTTCTCCTCTTTCCCCCATTTTATCGGCACATCCGCCACCTTCTCCCCCGCCTTCGCCACTACTTCCGCATCAAAACTCTCGTCCACTAAATTATAAATTTTCGTCGCATCCGTCAGATGATCCGGCACCTCCTCCGCCCCCAGATTAACCAATAAAAACTCCTTCCCGTCAATTCGCGCATTGCTCGCCAGGCACCTTTTCGCCTCCGCCGTATAACCCGTTTTTAGCCCCGCAATTCCGTCAACATACGTCGTTGCCGACTTTTTTATCTCCTCCCCATAAGAAGTCGTATAATAAAACCCCTCAAAAATCTCCCGAAATGTCGCATTTTTCAGTCCTCGCTCTAGTATTTTTTCACATTCCCTCGCCGTCGAATAATTTGCCGGCTCCGCCATATTCGGATAAATCATAACCGTATCCGCCTCATCCATCCCATATGGATTTGAAAAATGAGTGTTCATAAGCCCCATCTCCGCCACCTTCTGATTCATTTTCATTACAAACGCCTCCACTGATCCCGCATCATAAAACGCCAGCGCATTTGCCGCGTCCGCCGCCGATGGTAACATTAGCCCATACAACATATCCCGCACCGTCACGACCTGCCCCTCCGTCAGCCCCATCCGCGTATAAGCCTCGTGCGTATATAACATTTCCCCTGTTATCGTTATTGTCTGGTCAAGTTCCGCCGTGTCCGGATGGTTTTCCAAAAAGACCAGCGCCGTCATCATCTTCGTTAGACTCGCCACCGCCGCCCGCTCATCCGCCCGCGCAGCATAAAATTCCCGCCCATCTGTTAAGTCATACAAATAAAACTTTTCCGACTTTAATTCCAGCCCCGCCATCTGCTCCTCACTCAGTCGGTAATAACTCTCATCCGCCACCAACCTCGAAGCCACTGCTCCAGCATGCTCAAGATACACATTTTCTTCACCAACTGCCGTTACCTTCTCTACTGACCCACTAAAAATCCCCACCAAAAACATCGCCCCTAAGATAAGCCTCTGCCAAACTTTTCTTTTTCTCCTCACTGCTCCCATTATACGCCTCTTTTTCCACTTTTTCAATTCTCCTCCGCCCACAACCTCGATTTTTCCTCTTCTCTTTTTATCTTCATAAACAGTTGCAATTTATCAGAAAAAGCGTATAATGATAAATATATTGGGGATTCGCCAAGTGGTAAGGCACTGGATTCTGGCTCCAGCATTCGCAGGTTCGAATCCTGCATCCCCAGCCAAA
>JAUNQQ010000060.1:0-2825 GCA_030536095.1 Candidatus Saccharimonadota bacterium | reverse complement strand
ACAACCATAGCCAGAGAACTATCCGCTTCCGCACCATGTTCTTCCCGAGTTATAAACCCAGCGTTCGGCACATCTGGATTATCCGGATTATCCTCCCCACCAGGTATAATCAAACTCTTTAAGATTGGCATAAGACTCTCGGGGATATGACCAATTACAAGTTCTTTAGCGTCAGAAATTAGTGAATATGTATAAAACAGGGAATAATCCTCACCAAAAGTAGCCTGCGTATACGCCGCATCTGCCACAATCACCGGCGACAAAGCCTTAACCAACTTCGGAAGATTCGTCTTTATTACCATAAACTCCGCCTCAGTCACTGCTGGCTGTTCCCTAAATTTATCCTCATAATCGCTATATTCTCCCATATAATTTGTTAACCGTCCCAATAATTTATCCACGTCCGCATCCGTTGCTGTTCCCTTTAAAATCTTAACAAGATCCTGATAAGGTGGAAAATTAGCCAAAGCCTCCTCTATTGTAGCTCCATATCCACCAGTCAATAAATCCATCAGCGCATTTCCCGCCACCATCCCCGCCAATCCTTTTTCTGTATCTTTAACAAAATCAATCACCTCACCTTGTTTATCTAAAGTCCTCTGTTGGTAAACCTTCATAATTGCCGACAGTGGCGCCTTTACCTCCGCGTTAAAATACTCTCGTATCAATCCCTTTTCGGTTACAAATTTCAACCAGTCATCCATAAACTCCTTACCATTCATCGTCCCCACCTGCTCCGTCAGACCAGTATTATCCGAAAGAACATTAATAGCAGTAGCAGGATCAGCTAATTCTGCAATATTAATCACCGAAGTCGGAACTTCAAGATCGGCCGGGTGAATTTCCTCGTAAGTTCCAGTATTATAAAATCCCCATAACTCCGGAAAAACATATCCGAGTAACAAATCATTTCCGTCTTTTACATCGTGGATATTAGCATATCCAGTTTCAGTCACACTCGCCCGCGGCGCCCCAAAAGTATAAGCATAAAAATCATCCGGCGCTATCTTATAATTAGCAATATTTTCATTTATCTTTTTTGCGAATAAATCTACTACCGCACCACCCCGCGAATATCCCACTACCCAGACTTTATAGTTCGCCAAATTACGCCCCCTAAGATAAGCATTAAATCTATCCACCATTAAATTAGCCGATTCCGTAAATCCCGCATGGTCTCCACTTTCCCCGACATTAAAATTCGACAACCATTCCGTCATATAATTATAATTACGCGACGCCACTACTACTAGCTCCTGTCCATCCGCCAAAGTCTTTCGCCCAATCGTCGTCCCCATCGAATGTCCGTTCTCCTCTGACGAAACGTCCCAGCTCTGATAATCCGAAAATCCCATCTGATTTAATAATTCCGTCAATTTTGGAAAATTCGCCTCCGACTCCGCCGGATAACCATCCGCCTTATTCTCATATCCAGCCAAAGCTAAAGCATAAGACGCCACCCGCAGTTCCGGATGATCACCCGGAGACGACTCAGAGAAAAACTCATCACTATATTCCACTGTCCCAGTTTCATCTAACGCATCCCACACTGTTTCCCACGGATTTTCCGGATCTTCTACAAATCCATAATAAGGATATGTCACCGTAGTAGAATGATAATCTTTAGCCCAAGCTGACGTTGCCAACGACAGCGACATAATCATCGCCACCACTAAATTCAATGCCTTATGCTTCCTCATAAATACTCCTTTTATTATTTCTATTATAGCACGAAATTGCTTATGGTCTAGAATATTTTACAAAAACCAAAGCCCATTTCCCCTTGCCTAAAAATAAAGTTTATGCTATAATGAAAACATGCGTGATCTTGATTCGCACCAAAGACTCGGCGTTATAATGCTTCTCGCCGTTATCTGTGGTGCAATCGGTTGGGTATGGGAATTTATTATTACTGAATTTCAGGGCGGTTTTTCACACCTCTATGTAAAAGGTGGAAATTTTCTCCCTTGGATAAATATGTACGCCTACGGCGCCATTCTTATTCTTCTCGTTACTCGTAACTTTCGCGACCAACCGCTACTCGTCTTCCTAAGTTCCGCCGTCTCTTGCGGAATTTTTGAATTACTAACCGGTTGTCTAATTTATGCCCTAAACGACGGCGCAAGATACTGGGACTACACTACCGCTTGGTGGGGAATCGGCAATATCAACGGTTGGGTCTGCCCCGCCTCCGTTATCGCCTTTGGTTTTGGCGCACTCGCCCTCATCTACTTCCTCTTACCTCGCTGTGTCACTCTCGCAAAATATACTCCAAAGCGCACCTTTCTCGCCTTCGTCACTGTTCTTTTCTCACTCATTCTCATTGACGACCTGACGAATCTCCTTTGGAAACTCTCTGGTCATCCCACTGCCATTGACTATTATCTCTCAAAAGGTTGGCATAAGCTCTAATATCCTAAATAAAACAGGCCGGATTTCTCCGGCCAAAATTATAGAAAAACGGACTTACTCAAGACAGATTTCACCGCGCTTTCGTTACTGACGCAATTAAATCTTCCGCCTCCTCAATGCTCGTCAGCGAATCATACTCCGACGGACAGCCTTCGCCAATTCCTTTCAATCTCCCATCCATCTCGGAAATAATCGTTTCCATCGGCATTTCTTCCGTCTCGCCCATCTTCGCTGCATCACATAAAGTATAATACTTTCTACCTACGCGACCAGCATGCATAACTTTATCCTCCATCTTAATTCTCCTTCTTGAAGTTGTCCCCATCAACATCCGACTTCCCCATCGCTAGCCACACCGGTTCCTCCTGGAAAATATTTACCGAGGTTGTCACAATCATCGGTAGCGGCTTACC
>JAUNQQ010000059.1:1470-4506 GCA_030536095.1 Candidatus Saccharimonadota bacterium | reverse complement strand
ACTAGTTTTTCCCGCATTTATACAACTCTGATACTTTAAAAGCGCAATTTTCGCATCTTCAACTCCCGCCAACGCTGAATCATACGCCGAATTCGATAAGTCATTATTAATCGTCCTCGTCGTTTCATAAACCATCAACCGAATAAAACTCATCGTAATAACCGTAAATAATGTCGTTGTAAAAACTACCACATAAAAAGACGCTGCCCCAACCCGCGTCTTAAAATTCCGCATCACCTTACTTCGGTTATTCTCACACTTCTCCCCCGCCCGGTCCCTAAAATTGCGCGTTCTCATACCTCCATTTTACCCCAACCCCTCTTTACTGTAAAGCTTATTTTTTGCTAACCAGCGGAAAGCGAACAATATTATTCTGTCTTTGCCGGCTTTGTCGTAAAGACAGAACCAAAATCTAACTATTCTTCTTTTTCCAAAGAGAAAACCCCATTTTGCCGAAACGGATTTACAAAGTTCGGCACAAAATCCTCCGTCCGCGCCTTCTCCCGAATTTTTCTCTCCTCGTCTTTTACAATTACCTTCTCATCATCCACCTCTGTAATTTCGCTTCTCCCAATTACCAACTCCGCGTCCACTAGCGCCTTCAGTGGCGGCCTTTTTACCACAATCTGCTGGATTAAAAAATTCTCCGTATTAATCATAAACTCCAGCACTTTTCCCAGATTTGTCCCCTTTTTTGTCATAACCTTATGCCCAATCAGCGAAAAATCGAGCTCCAAAACCTTATCTAGTCTCACCGACTCTCCCCGCATCGCCAAAACCTCCTCCGAATTTATCGCGATTCCCTCCGCCACAATTTCCCGAATATTTTCCACCTGTAAGAACTTTGCTCCGTTTATCTCTAGCGCTACAATTTTCAGGTCATCCGGATCAATTACCACCCCTGTTGTCTGCCCAACTACTGCCTCTAATCCCAGGTCAATCACCGGCAGCCCTACCAATCTCTCCTGACTAAGAATCACTAAACGGCTCCTCTCTAAAATCTCTCGCTAGAACAAAATTCGTTACCATCTAAATCACCCTCGCCACCTCATCAATCGTCGTTATTCCGTGCATCGCCGCGATAATCCCCTTTTGCTCCAGTGTCAGCATTCCATTTTTTCTCGCCGTCTTCTCAATTGCCTCTGTATTTACCTCCATAACATCACCCCTAACATATTTCTGAATTTCCTCCGTTACGAGTAGCTGCTCCATAATTGTCGTCCGCCCAACATATCCAAACGGATCGCTTTCCCCTGACGCCACCGGCCGATACAGCCGAATATTATTTAAATCCACCCCATGTGTCGCCAAAATCTCCTGCGATACCCCAGTAAACAATTTCCGAATATAATTTTTAATTGTCTCATTCGGCTCATATTCTTGCTTCGAATCTGATAATTTTCTTACTAATCTCTGTGCAATCAGCAATCTTACCGACGAACTAAAAATCGGATTTTGCCCAATTAGATCAATCATCCTCGCAAAAGCCGCCGCCGTTGAATTAGCATGAAATGATGATAAAACTAAATGTCCCGTAATTGACGCCTGAATCGCCGTTCTCGCCGTATCCGCATCCCGAATTTCCCCTACCATCACCACATCTGGGTCAAGCCGCAATACCGACCGTAGTCCATCCCCAAAACTCGCCCCCTTTGTCGTATCAATCGGAATCTGCGAAATCCCTCGGATTCCATACTCAATCGGGTCTTCTAGTGTAATAATCTTCCGTTCAGTCGTATTCAGCGCATTTATAATCGAATACAGCGTCGTCGATTTTCCGCTTCCCGTCGGCCCCACCATCAGCACCAGCCCTCTCGGATGCGTAATCACGCTATTTATTTCCGCCAATTCCTCCTCTGTCATTCCAAGCAAATTCAAATTCAGCAAACTTTCATCAAAATTAAATAACCGTAGCACTGCGTCCTGCCCATACATCGTCGGCACCGTCTCCACGCGAATATTAAGAAGATGTGACGCGCCATTTCTATAAATATCCTTCTGCATATGACTCGACTGTGGCGTTTTTGCCGCTGTCGACACGTTCGCCCGCGACGATAATTCCCCCATAAACACCCGGTATCTATTCCGGTCAATATTCGCCACTGGATGCAAAATCCCATCTACCCTCATCCGAATCCGAATTTCATTCCTCAGATTCTCAATATGAATATCCGATGCACCCAACTTATCCGCCTGATCTAAAAGAAAATCAAACACCTTATCTGTCGCCACCGAATTCAGCGTCCGTGAAACTTCCGCAATCGTCTCCGAATCCCCCGTACTTGAGATTTTAATATCGTCATAATGAATCTCTTTTGGCGGGTCATGTCTCAACATAAATTTCTTATATGCTGACTCGGAAACCAGATAAAAATCAACTCTTGATCCTCCCCCAGTATATTTATTTTCCAATTCTTTAATCACTGACCTCGGTGTCAGCGTCGTTACCATAAACTGATAATGTAATTCCGCCGCATCCCCTTTCTGCAAAGGAATTACAAAATCTTTTCTCATCTTATCAACAGGAATCACGTCTCGCACAAGCAATGCTGTATCTTCAAAATCCCTCGTATCTAAATACGGTAATCCCAAAATCCGCGCTCTCTGTCTCGTTGCATCTTCCTCATTCTCCCTCCGTTTTCGTTGTATTTCACTCTCGTCCATACTTCCATTATATCACAACCTTTTTACATTTTTATTTTTCTTCCGACAACCTGAATATTTCTTATAATTATAACATATTTAATCATAACCACAATTACCATTCACCCCATATAGATAAACCGTAATAAGTATTGACTTTTTACATAAAGTGTGATAAAATAAAACCAGTCGTTGGAACTAAGAGATCTAGCTCCAAGGACGACCATTAAAATCAGATCATCCCAGATGTAAATCATCTGGATTTGTGTAATGAAAGTCCCATTTTCGCATACCCGCGAAAATGGAAAGTCGACCTTTGGAAGGGGGTCATGTTGGTTCTGCAGTTTTTCGTATTCTCTATCGTCATGGCGATTGGCGTAGTTTCGTTCCTGA
>JAUNQQ010000059.1:0-1370 GCA_030536095.1 Candidatus Saccharimonadota bacterium | reverse complement strand
GTATTCATGGCAGTTGGGCCAGCAATGGTTCCGATCACCTTTGGATACGCCTGGTCCAGATGGGTGGCACTCCACCTGTCTGATGAGTCGGTTTATCCCGACGAAATTGACCTCATCGGTGATGAGCCGGCGAGTAGACATAGCACGACCCGAACCCACCGCCCGGTGAGTTCGGAAGGGCCAAACGGTACGCACGTCCGCGTGCCAATCGACTAGAAAGGAAGTGCTACATGGCCAAGCACATGAGCACCACTGCCCCTATCAACTCCAATCTCGATCACAACCGTAAGAAGAATGGTATCGTTGTGGCGTTTATCGCCATCGTCGCCATTTTCGCCCTGATTGCAGGTATCACCGCCTGCTCTCAGGGCAAGTCAGCTGGTGGCGACAAGGCTGCCGCTCCGGCTCAGACCGAGACCGAGGCTGCTCTGGCGCAAGCCGAGACGGCTGAAGTTGAGGTCGCTGAAGCGACAACTAAGCCGACCTTCGCGGTCGGCGCTATATACGCCGCCAATTCCACTGAGGTGGAGCAGGCTAATCACCTGCTCCCCAAGGTGGATGAAGATGCCATCCTTGGCGTTTTCGCCGGCACTCGCCTCGAGGTCAAGGAGTATGTCTGGGCGGAGCATAACGGCGAGCAGGGATTCATTCCTGTCGTCCCGCTCCCCCAGGAGCAGGGCATCGACGCTGTCGCGCCTACCCGGATAAAGAACAAGGCGGGGTTGCAATACCCCGACACGTTCAATGTCTGGGGTTCCTCCCTCATGGAGGAAGGACGAATCCTCGAGATTCGTGACGCAGGAAAAGCTGTCGACCTCACCCACGAGGAAAAGCTGGACAATATCACTCGTCTGGCTGACCCCCTCTGGAGTATGGCAGTGAACATCGCTGGCGTAAAAGCTGGCGTGTTCACCTCCTTCCCTAAAGATGTTGCCGACATGTACATGGACAGCGTGCCTTATTCGATGAAGGGCTGGGAGAACTACTCCCTGACCCTCACCGACGGCCGCACCGTCAACGGAGTAGTCGAGCTTAAGGCCCTCGCGGCTGCAAGTTCTCTGTTCTACTCCTACGATACTAGTCAGGCTCTCTGGGCCAACTGGCGCCTCGTCGTCGTTGGTACAGGTTCGGGAGCAAATCGCTTTGCTTATGCCCCCGAAAAGGAGTATACCGAGGAGGGCGCCTGCGTCCTCGTACGCGGCGACCTCGGCCATGTCCGTAAGGTTATGGCTGCTCTCGGTGGCGCAGCCACGACTGACGGCGAGGATATTGTCTGCGGCTTTAACGTCGCTGGCGGCGAGTTTACTGTGATGCGGACTTGTAAGAAGTCCGATGATACAGTAGCCGTCGCTCGTGGTGGCCAGCCGAAT
>JAUNQQ010000058.1:1435-4632 GCA_030536095.1 Candidatus Saccharimonadota bacterium | reverse complement strand
CAGTACCAAACATTCTTTTGAATGGGCAGATGGGGATTGCGGTTGGAATGGCAACAAATATTCCGCCACATAATTTAGGCGAAGTAGTAGATGCGACAGTGGCGTTGATTGATGATCCAGATATTGGATTAGATGGATTAATGAAATATGTAAAAGGTCCAGATTTTCCGACAGGGGCGGAAGTTTATGGTGGAGCACCGATGAAGCAGGCGTATGCAACAGGAAAAGGTAGCGTTACTATCCGGGCGGTGGCGAATATTGAGGAACGAAAAGGCGGACGATATAATATCGTTATTACAGAAGTGCCGTACGGAATGAGCAAGGAGGGGTTTGTTGAGAAGGTGCGTGAACTTGCAATGAATAAAAAAATTGATCACATTGCGGGCGCGAGAGACGAGAGTGCGCGGGGGAAGATTCGGGTAGTAGTTGAGCTGAAAAAGGATGCGTTTCCGAAAAAGATTTTGAATCAGTTGTATAAGATGACGCCATTGCAGACGAGTTTTCATTTTAATATGTTGGCGTTAATAGATGGAAAGCAGCCGCGGATTTTAGGATTGAAGGAGATTTTGTCGGAATTTGTTAAACATAGGCGAATCGTAATTCGGCGACGGACTGAGTATGAACTAAGGAAGGCGAAAGAGCGAGCGCATATTTTAGAGGGATTGAAGATTGCGCTGGATAATATCGACGAAGTAATTAAGGTTATTCGAGAATCGTATGATGATGCGGATAAACAGTTGATGAGTCGGTTTGGACTGTCGGAAATTCAGGCGGCAGCGATTTTGGCGATGCAACTTAGGAGATTGCAAGGACTAGAGCGAGATAAGATTGAAGCAGAATTGAAAGAGTTGCATGATATGATTAAGAGATATGAGGAGATTTTGGCGAGCGAAAAGGAAATTCTGAATGTAGTTAAAGAAGAACTCCTGAAGATGAAAGAGAAATATGGAGATGCGCGGCGATCGAAGATTATCAATCATGAAGTGGGGAAGTTTTCGGAGGAGGAGCTAATTCCAGAGGAAGAGAGTGTAGTTTTGTTGACGGCGCAGAATTATATTAAGCGAGTGCCGCAGGCTGATTTCCGGAGACAGAATAGAGGTGGAAAGGGGAAGCGGGGAATGACGACGAAGGAAGAAGATGTAATCTCACAGATTATTACGACGAATTCACACGATTTCTTGTTATTCTTTACTTCGGCGGGGAGGATGTTTAGATTGAAGGCGTATGAGGTGCCGGCGGGGAGTCTGGTAGCGAAGGGGACGGCGGCAGTGAATTTGTTGAATTTGCATCCGGACGAGAAGATAACAGAGGTGATTAAGCAGGATGATTCGATTGGAGTGGATGAAGGATACCTGTTTATGTGTACGAAGAAGGGGACGATAAAAAAGACGGAGATTAAGCAGTATCTAAATGTACGGGCGAATGGATTAATTACGATTAAGTTGGATGAGGGGGATGAGTTGGGGTGGGTGAAGGCGACAACAGGGAAGGATGATATCGTAATTTCGACGTCGGCTGGACAGGCGATGAGGTTTAATGAGGGCGAAGTTAGGGCGATGGGGCGGTCAGCGAGAGGGGTGCGTGGAATGAGGCTTCGACCGAAAGATGAGGTGGTGGGGATGGATATTGTAACAGATAAGGAGCAGAAATTGCTGGTCGTTTCGGAGAATGGGTATGGGAAGGCGACAGGAGTATCAAATTTTCCGGCACATAAGCGTGGTGGCGTGGGGATTAAAGTGGCAACAGTAACTGAGAAGACGGGGCGAATTGTGGCAGTACATACGCTTGATCCGAAGGCAAAAGAAGTGATTATGATGTCAACAAAGGGACAGGCGATTCGGGTGGCGACAAAAGAGATTCCGACATTGGGGAGAGCTACACAAGGAGTGAGAATCATGAAACTAGATACAGGGGATAGTGTTGCGAGTATTGGGGTGATTCCGGAGGATGATTCGGAGGAATAAAATATAAAACCGCTTCTAGAGGCGGTTTTTTGTTGGGGAGAAAAAATATAGGACGTCGCGGAATGAGTGAGCGGACGGATGTTTTTAGTGAAAGCGTTGTAGAAAATACCTGGAAATTGCTTCTCTGGAGGCAGTATTTTTGACAATAAAAGAAATGTCGTTGTAGGTGTTTGGTTTTATTTATGGTGGAGTTTTGACGGCGAGTAGCATAGTTTTAAAATAAATACAAACAGGAGTGAAAGTTTGCAAAAATTATTAAATATGCTTTATACTGACGGAGTATAATAATTAAAATTAAAAGGAGTTTTATGGAAAAAAATACAAAAGTTAAGGCGGGGAGTGTATTAGCGGGGGTGGCGGTTATGGCGGAGATGATGTCGCCGGGAACGGTGATGGCTGCTACGCAAAATCATAATAATAAACCATATATTACAAATCAAGTGACAGAATTGTTGATTCAAGAGATTGATGAGGCGAATGGGACGATTAAGGTGGTAGTGAGTGAGAATGGGCTAACAGAGGGGAGTAGGGAGAAGGTGGTTGAAAATGAGTCAGGTGAAGTAACATTGGAGAAAATTGTTGATATTTCAGATTGGACATATCGGCAGCTAAATGTCATGGTGGCAACAGGGATAAGTGATGCGGATTTGTATATTTTGACGAGTGGACGTGGAATGGGGCCGACGATTTTTAATCAGACTTACGAAACGGTTGACATTGCGAAAGATACGCCGACGGTTTTGAATGAAACAGAAGTTGGCGCGTTGCGTTCATCGGAGGAGAAAGAACTGGTTTATTCATTGGGAGTTTCGTATTATTTTGCGGAAACGGGGAGAAACCGAACATGGTATATCCCGGGGCGAATAAATTATAGCTCGTGTTTTGAGGGTTTAGAAAATATGACTGGGGTAGTATGCGAAGCGGAGACATATGAAGGAGAGGATGGTATGCTTATGGTGAGATATAAGCCGAAAGAAGGGACAGGGGTACCTGTGGATACAAATGAAAATGGAGGAGAATCGGGAGATTCAGGAGGTGAGGCTGGAGATTCTGGGAATGACGATTTAGGAGAGAATTCGGGTGGCGATTCGGAGGGTACAGGTTTAGATAATGGTAATTCTGCGGGCGCTGGTTCAGGCGATGGTAATTCTGTGAACACTGGTAATGTTGGAGATAATACGGATGGCTCTGGTAGTGGGGGTGATAGTTCTGGGGGCGAGGGCGGAAATAATG
>JAUNQQ010000058.1:0-1335 GCA_030536095.1 Candidatus Saccharimonadota bacterium | reverse complement strand
AGGTGCCGGTAATTCAGGAAGTAGTGAGAGTTGTTGAGAAGGAGGTGCCGGTGGAGTTGAGAACGGTAGAAACAGTGGTAAAAACGGCGGTTCAAGAGGTGCCAGTAACGAGAACATTAGTAAGAGAAGTGGCGGGAAGAACGGTTTATGTGGCAAGTAATAGTTATGGTAATTCTGATGATTCTAGTCAGGAGGAGATAAAGATGGATAATAATATAAAGGATAAGGAGAATAAAGATAGTAACATAAAGAAGGATACTGTTCGGAATTCTGAAATTGAGGCAGGTGCGGAAGAAAAGGAGGCAACGGAAGTGCCGGCATTAGGTGATGCGGAAATGAAAAATAATTGGTGGCTGCCGTTTATGATAGGGATGGCGAGCGGGGGATTGGGAGTGGGGGTAGCGTGGTGGATAATGGGGAGAGGACGAGAGGTAAAGGAATAAGATTGGGTGGTGAGGGTCTGTGGGGGATTAAAAGATGGAATTGGGGAATGTAGTGAATGACGTTGTGGACGGTGCGAAACGTGATATAATTTAAGTATGAGCGGAATTTGGATTTTAGTGACGTTTTTATTGGGTACACTGATGGCGCATTTGATAAAGTTGGTGAGGGCGGTGATTTTGAAGGAAGTGAGGGGGGCAAGGGAAATTCTTCCGGTGATGTATCGGTCGGGGGGAATGCCGTCAGGGCATTCGGCGAGCATTGTGGCGGCAGCGACATTGGCGGGATTGGCGTATGGCTGGACATCGGTAACATTTGCGGTGTTGATGTGTGTAGGAATTGACGTAATGTATGATGCAGTGAATGTGAGATATGCGGTTGGCGAGCAGGGAATTGTTATGAATAAGATTTTGAAAAAGGTTGGCTCGGATAAAGAAATGGTAAAGATTGTTAGGGGGCATACAATAAAGGAAGTGGCAGTCGGGGTGGTTGTAGGAGTAATTACAGGGGTAGTGATGTATTTTTTGGTTGGAAAATAAAAACATAAGCAAAACAGAGGTAAGATTTTTTAAAAAAGTCCAAAAAAAGTCTTGACATCAGGGTAAAAGTGGAGTAAGATAGGAGTTAGTCTAACAACTGCGAGAGAACAAATGTTTAGAGCATGAGTTATGTTGTGGTGTAACTTAACAGTTTAGTTGTGCAATTTAATGTTTTTCTGAAAGGAAAGACATATCATCGTCAGTTTTTTGAAAAAGTTTTAGGAAAAAACTTTTGGCCGATAAGCACTGAGAAAAATGTGTATATATATAGTGTTTGGATTTATTCGTAAGTTCATAGGTCAATAATGGAGAGTTTGATCCTGGCTCAGGATGAATGCTGGCGGCGTGCCTAATA
>JAUNQQ010000057.1 GCA_030536095.1 Candidatus Saccharimonadota bacterium | reverse complement strand
TCCACCATTTCAATTCTCAGGCAACTCGCCTGATTTTTTGTTTTACTAAAGTCAATGATAAAGCAAAAAGCTCAAATAGCGAGAAAAATAAACCGCATTTTCCTTAAATTTCCCTCTTTACAATTTTCAAAATATACGCTATTATAGATACAAGAGTCTGGAGCTGGTTGTTATTAGTGCTCTTGACATAAGATAAAAGGAGAAATTTGGATGGCAAATTTTGACCGTTCTAAACCCCATATTAACGTTGGTACGATGGGCCACGTTGATCACGGAAAAACAACTTTAACCGCTGCCATTACGAAAGTTTTGTCGGAGCGTTTACCGTCGGAAATTAATAAATCAGTCGCTTATGACCAGATTGATAATGCGCCTGAGGAAAAGGCTCGTGGTATTACTATTGCCACCTCACATCAGGAATACGAATCCGAAAAGCGCCATTATGCTCATGTCGATATGCCAGGCCACGCTGACTACATTAAGAACATGATTACTGGTGCTGCCCAGATTGATGGTGCTATTTTGGTCGTTGCGGCCAATGATGGTCCGCTGCCACAGACTCGTGAGCATGTTCTCTTAGCTCACCAGGTGAATGTTCCGAAGATTATCGTCTTCCTAAATAAGATGGATCTTGCCGATCCAGAACTCGTCGAGCTTGTTGAGATGGATGTACGCGAACTCCTAAATAAATACGGCTTCGATGGCGACAATGCCCCAATTATTAAGGGTTCTGCCGCAAAGGCCCTCGAAGGCGATAAAGAAAACGAAGACGCTATCATGGAGCTTATTAGCGCTATGGATGAATACTTTGATATTCCGGAACATGACCTTGATAAGCCGTTCCTGATGCCAGTTGAGGATGTCTTTTCGATTAAGGGTCGTGGAACAGTTGCTACTGGTCGTATCGAGCAGGGTGTTATTCATATGAACGATGAAGTTGAAATTGTAGGTTTGAAAGAAACTCAGAAATCTGTCGTAACTGGTATTGAGGCTTTCCATAAGACTCTCGATCAGGGACAGGCTGGTGATAATGCTGGTCTACTTCTTCGCGGAATTGAGCGCGACCAGATTGAGCGCGGACAGGTTATTGCTGCTCCTGGAACAATTACTCCGCATACCGAGTTTGAGGGGCAGGTTTACATCCTGAAGAAAGAAGAAGGTGGTCGTCATACGCCGTTCTCAAAGGGTTATAAGCCACAGTTCTACTTCCGTACAACGGATGTTACTGGTGAAGTTGAGCTTCCAGCCGACAAGGAAATCGTGATGCCAGGCGATACTGTTACCTTTAAGGTAAAACTTCTCGCTCCGATCGCGATGAACAACAACGATCGCTTTGCTATTCGTGAAGGCGGAAAGACCGTTGGTTCTGGTGTTATTACTAGCATTATTAAATAATCTCGGTAATTCCACTTTAGACTACTGCCATAATTCATGGCAGTAGTTTTTGTTGCGTTATTATCCTCCAGAACGGGGAATTAAACCAGTAAAAAGCCCCCGCAACGGAGGCTTAAAGTGGCTAAAAATATAAAAGCCACTGCGAATACAGAAAAGACACAATAAGACCTGCGCCCGTAGCAATCACTGCTATTTCGTCAGCATTTTCAGATTGCTGCAAGAGTGCTCCTAATATAAATAATGCCCAACATGTCAGGCTAATCGCGATCATGATAAAACCGCGCCTGTTTACTCGGGTGAGTATTAGGTCATGCAGCGGAATTAGTGGCATAATCGCAACCACCATTAAGCTTATCAATGCCAACCAGATATTATCGGCAAAAAAAGTACTTATTATCGGTGTAAAGGAATTATCATATGTCATCAAGAGAATCGGTAGATTTGCACTCATCATTCTCCCATCCCCCCTCTAAAAGATTTTTAACAACTATAATTGTCGCATAAAATTATAAAAAGTGCTAAATTCTATACAAATAAAGAACCTACCTTTCGACCATCCTGAAAAGCCACGGCAATAAAAAAATTATCTCATATTTAGCAGAAAAAGTCAACAGTTCACATTCGGTGGCATTTTCGAGAATGCTCGACCTTAATTCCGCTGCAATTATTACTACGGTAGTGTTGACATCCAGTCAAGGAAGTGATATGATATATAACAGTAAAGCCTTGGGGAATTGGTGGGAGATACGACTAGGGGATTTTATGCACTTTTAGAATGTTGACTTACTAAAATCCAAGGGAAGATACTAGTCCTAGAGGAGGACGCCATGTATGACGACGAGCGTGGAATGAATCGTCAGCGCGATTTAGTGCTGGCAACCAACGAGTTCTGCTACGTTCAGAACCAAACGAACGGATCGATTAAGACTTACGTTGGGCCGACGACCGTCTCGATTTCCCAACAAGAATCACTGGTAGTTTTTAACGAGAAGACAAAGAAATTTGAACAGGTCAATCAGGATCAAGCAAAACAACTGTTCGTGACGGCACCGGAAGGGTGGTATATTACCCTTAAAAACCCGACAACAGATGAACAATTTCCGCGTGAAGGTGCGCCAAATAATTCACCTGAAACGCTAAAGATTGGCGTAAAAATCAATATTGCAGGGCCGGTTTCATTCGCGTTATATCCGGGGCAGATGGCCCGCTTAGCGCGTGGTCATAAACTGCGCTCGAACCAGTACCTTTTGGCGAGGGTATATAATACGGACTCGCTGGAAATGGAAGCGGCTACAAAGATTGACCCGGACGGAAATGAAGTTACAGAGGAAAAACCGAAGAACTACGGAACCGGGCAATTGCTAATTATTAAGGGAACGGAAGTTTCATTCTATATTCCGCCGACTGGAATTGAGGTTGTGCCGAACGCAGACGGAAGCTATGTCCGAGATGCAGTGACCTTAGAGCGGCTCAATTACGCCATTCTCAAGAACGAAGATGGCGAAAAGCGCTATGTCCACGGGCCGGCGGTAGTTTTTCCGAAGCCGACAGAGACATTCTTGATGAATACGGATAATAGCCCAATTTTCCGAGCGATTGAGTTGTCGCCGATTAGCGGAATCTATGTGAAAGTAATTGCGCCGTACGAAGAGGATGGAGTTCGACATGAGCTAGGCGAGGAACTTTTCATTACGGGCGCCGATGATGGCCAAAAGATTTATTATCCCCGACCAGAACATACGATTATTAGCTATGGCGATAAAATTATGCACTACGCAATTGCCATTCCAGCAGGAGAAGGTCGCTATGTCTTAGACCGGATGACCGGGGAAATTGAGACTGTGATCGGCCCGCGTATGTTCCTGCCGGATCCGCGAAAGCAAGTAATTGTAAAACGGATTTTGACAGATGCAGAATGTAGGCTGCTTTATCCAGGGAACGAGAATGTGGTCGCGTATAATCGTCGCCTCCGGGAAAATTCCGGGACGGAATATGCGAACACTACAACTCTCCCAGAGGGAACGAAGGCGTCAGTGGCGCAGAGTGCAATTTCTGAGTTTAAACGTCAGACGACTTTTACAAAACCGCGGACGATTACGCTCGACACGAAGTTTGAGGGCGCAGTGTCAGTTGATATTTGGACTGGATACGCAATCAACGTCGTATCTAAGACTGGTCAGCGACAGGTCGTGGTTGGCCCGACGACGCGACTACTCGATTATGATGAAACCGTAGAGGCTCTGCAACTTTCCACCGGAAAGCCAAAGACGACTGACCGGCTAGAGACAGTAGCCTTCCTCCGGATTGACAACAATAAGATTTCAGACATAATCAACGCCCAGACTAAGGACTATGTCAATGTCAGGATTAAGGTGTCTTATGTGGTCGATTTTCTGCGTGAACATAAGGATAAGTGGTTTAGTATTGAAAACTATGTAAAATTCTTGTGCGATCGCGAGCGGACGGCGATTAAGAAAGCCATCAAAGAATATTCTATTCAGGAACTACACGCGAACTATATTGATATTGTTACGGGTGTTGTCCTGGGGACGGATAAGAATAACAAGACGAACGGACATCTTTTCATTGAAAATGGAATGTTAGTGAAGGGTGTTGAGGTTCTCACACTTGAGATGGATGCCGAGGTCGAGCGAATAGTAAGAGGCTACCAAGTCTCAATGGTGCGAGAATCGCTAAGGCTGACAGAAGCGCAGGGGCATTTAGAGCTGAAGCGACAAATCGCCGAGGCAGAACGCGAAGAACTTAAGATTGACAGTCGGACAAGATTAGATGAATTGGCTCAGCAAAATAAATATGACCTGGAGCTAATTACGAAGCAACGCGAATTAGACGAGCGCAAGGCTGAGGCGGAGCAGGCGGCGGCGAAGGCAAAGGAACAGTTACAGGAGACGCTGGATGCGATTAGCTACGCCGAGCTGGCGCGGGCTGACTCCGTGATGAGCCAGCAGGAAAAGCATCTAAGTGCAAAAGCCGAAATCGAAAAGACAAGGCAGCATAACTACGCCGAAGCCATGAAGATTATCTTTGAGGCAATTAGTCCGGATCTGGTGGCGGCACTGACGGCGAAGGCGAATGCGGATATCCTGATAGAGGCGACCCAGAATATGTCGCCGTGGGCGATCGCGCAGAATGAATCTGTCACGGAAACGGTGAACAGGCTACTCAGAGGAACAACGATTGAAAACGTCCTAGAGAATCTGGGTGTGGCGGCAACTGATTACATATCGGACGACGCCGATGAGGTTG
>JAUNQQ010000056.1 GCA_030536095.1 Candidatus Saccharimonadota bacterium | reverse complement strand
GGTGAGTCTAGCTCCTCTAGTGAAGACCTTACCGCCAGCCGTGTCGGTGATGGTGTAGCTAAGCCAGAGTGGGCCAGTGTCGGCGTAGGTGGAAGGGATTTCGAAAGTGTCCGTGCCTTGTGAACGGCTATCTTCGGTAGTAGGAGTTACATTGTATTGGCCGCTACTAAAGCTCCATTCGTATGAAGCGACATTTTCTGGGTGATCTACTCCTACATGAAAAGAAGCTCTTTCTGGATAGGAGACGACGATATCTTCCGGTTCTTCCGTAATTGCGACTAGGTCGCTAGCGGTATAGCTGGCATGTGTGAATGTTGGCTCGGTTGCGTCTTGGCCACCGAATGACTACAATCCAGCGTAAACGCTGTCGCTACTGACGCCTTGTATCTGAAGAGCGTCTGGATCTGTCCAATCGCTAATAGCGAAGGCTGATCCGGATAATAGAGTACAGGCTGCAAGCGTAGTAGCGAGGACTCTGGTTATTTTTTGTTCATATAGAACCTCCTTTTATATGTAAATTCATCTTACATTATTTTTTAAAATACTAAAGGTTTTTTAATGTTTTTTAAGCTGTATTTTTAAGATATAATTTCTTATTTATATCTGGAAGAAAAAATTGAAAGATTTTTATATTGTGCTAATTATATAGTTTTATTGTAAATATGGTAAAATAAACATAAGTAATATATGGAAAGGAGCTTATGGAAAGCAATAAGCCAAATAATAAAGTAATAATCAGTCTGCTGGCTGTGTTGATTGTGATGGTAGCGGGCTTTGGTTGCTATTTTGTTATTAGAGATGTCAATAGAAGTCAGGATAATAAGGATAATACATCTCAGACTACGGACGATAAAGATAAGGGTAGTAGTGATCAGCCGGCAAGTAGTGATGACCCGAGTATTCCGACCAGTACGCCTAGTAGCGACACGCCGACTCCGGAGCCTGCACAGGTGGATATTGTGGCAGGAATTACTTATGCAGAAGTGCGCAGTAATAATTTCTTTATTGAGGCGCAAGTTGATGGACAGGTTAATGGTACTTGCGATATATCTGTAGTGCCAACAAATGGTGGACAGGGGCATCATGAAACTGCAGAGCTGGAAATTAGCAATAAAATTAGTGTTTGTAATGAATACTTTTCTCTGAAGGGGATGAATCCGGGTGAGCATAAGGTTACCGTGGTGATTAATGCGGCGGATGGACGAACAAAGACGCTTGAGCAGATTGTGAAAATCTAGCCTAGAAATATCTGCGTTTAATAGCCTGTAGATTTCTACAGGCTATTTTAGTGGGAATTATTCAGCGAGTAATCTGTTTAATTTAGAATGGCAATAGAAATGTTTAAATAGGTGGCGAATGTAGTCCATAGCAGATATGGAAGTAAACACCAAAAGGCTGGGCGAGAGATTTTGTGAGTCTTAATGAGTAGGGTGAATTCTAGTATCCACATTGCGATAATGACGGCAAAAGCGAGCCAATATAAATTTGCATTAAAAAAGATTGGGGTCCAAATGAAATTTAGGGCTAACTGGATGCCGTAAATAATGAGAGCGGTGTGAGCGGTGGACTTTTCGGATTTTTTGCCATTTTTATATTTAAGATAAATTAGGAATGAGGCGATGCCCATTAAAATATAAAGAATGGTCCAAGCAACCGGGAAAAGCCATGCCGGAGGAGCAAGTGGTGGCTGTTTAAAGGAGCCGAATTGTCCCATTGCGTCGCGAGTTAAGAGCGAAATTAAGAATCCACCACCGAGCGGTACAATAACATAGAAACAGGCTCGCCAGATGCTGTCCCAGGTAGCTGATTTTTGTGATTTAGATTTTTTGTTGTCATAGTTTTATCTCGTTTATGCTTGTTTGATTATATCATATTTGTTATATAATAGAATAATGAATATTTTGGATTATGCGAAGGAAGTAGAAAGACTGGTGGATCCGATGGAAGTTGGGAAAGTAACTTATATGCAGACGAGGCTGCGTAGATTGCCGGTGTGGATACAGAGAAAAATCGTGTCGTCGGCAACAAAAAAGGCAGATAAAATGCCTTTTGTAGTGGAGCCGTATTGTAGTTTTATGTTTTATGAGATTGCTGAATCGGAGAAGATACAAAAGTTTTTACCGGAGGGATTTGTGCCGGCAAAATCAGCGATATTTGAAGGTGGCACACCGAAGTATTATGGGATTGTAACGATGTTTCGGGTACATTCGAGCGTATTTTGGGGTGCGAGAACAGAGTTTTATCTTGTGGCAGAAAATGCGGAAACTGGATTACTGTCGTGGATTATTTGTGATTATATTAGCGATACGATTTCTTATGATGCGAAACACGGGCTAAAGTCGCCGGATTCATCAAGGGCAGTAATGACGACGACCTGCGAGGGGGATTTTGTGTGTGATATGGCGAATGAGACGGGTGAGAAATGCGTGCGAAGTGAAATGAATTTGGTTGGTGCGAAGATGCGGGAATTAAATGGCCGACTGTGGATTGAGGGGAATACTTCAATTGCTTATGGTCGGCTGGCGGGCGAAGCAGATGGTAATTTATTCTCCCTGACTTTCTTTCCAGAGGAGATGAAGCAGGCTTTGGAAATTCCGATTAGTAAAGTGCGAAAAGCTGAAGTGTTGTGTGGGACGGGCAAATTAGGCGGGGTATTAGAGCGGGCAGTGAGTTTTCCTTATGCGCAGCATATGTTATCTGATGCGCCGGAGAGGCGGACGCATTATGGGTCGGAGAAAGCTTTGCGCGAGGCAGTGGAAAAGGTGGATTTTGAAAAAATTAAAACTCTGGGAAATTAGCGCCGATAAAAATCGCCTGCTTTTCGCGGGCGATTTTTATTGCATCTATTTACTTCATTGTTCCCTGTTTTTGTTTTTTGATTAGAATTCCTGCTACTATAATAAAGCCGATAAACATGACAGAAGGGAGAATATCAGCGACTATTTCCGTATTGCCGTATCCACTAGTAAATACGCCAGAGTTAGGAACTGAAATGTCATCACTGTTATTGCTATCGTCATCATCCTTGTCATCGCCTTTTTCTACGATTTTAAAACTTGCCTTAGCACTTCCTGATTCTGGTTCGTTAAAATAAGCTTCAAAAGAATGTTCGCCTAGCTCAAGCGTATTTAGGAAATTTGCCGAAAGGATTATGGTCTGATTTTCCGGGTCAACCGCACAGTCATATCGCATATCCAGATATTCCCCATCAATTATGAGTAGACCTTGGTTACAAAATTCCGTCACGTCGGTATCGATTTTGAAGGATAATGAATCTTCACTTCCTGCGATATGCTCGCCGCCGTCGCCTTCTAGCACATGATAAATTCGTCGGAAGGTGGCGTAGAATGTTAGTGATTCTGTGCCGGCGGTCATTTTATAGACATCGTCTTCGATTTGGTCGGTTATTTCTTGGCCGTTTAATTCGAGATAAGTTAATTCATAGCCTGGTTCCGGAACAATTCCTACTGCTATGTCTGTTCCGCCAATAACAACGTTCGGTACATCGAGAGTTCCATTGCCCGTGATATATTTCCATACGGAAAGGGTGTGACCAGCTCTTACATAGGCGTCCATGGTGATATTTTTTATCTGGTCGCCGTCATTAATAACTGCAAGGTCAATATTTACGGGCATACTACGCTTCATCACTTCGACATTGTCTTTTACTTCGAAGGTGACGTAAATGAGAGGGTCGCCAGCTTGAACATGAATTCCCTCGTCGCCGGCGACATCATCCTCGCAATCTGGGGTATTCCAATCAAACTCACCATCAGCCAAAGAATAACAGAGATGACTAATGCCAGATGAGTAATCCATCCAGCTCATATATCTTTGTAATTCTTCGTCTTCGTCATTGATGGGTGTAAAATAACCATGTAGAGAATGGACAGTCATCTCGCGGGCGGCTTTTAGTGTTACCGAAACTAGGCGCTGGTCTGGCTCGGACGGATCGATTTCGTCAAGCTCAAGCGTGCTACCATCTGCGGTAAAGTAATTTTCGGCGGCGGATGTATTAGGAATGTAGATATTTGATAATGCTAGGGTTGCCGCTGCGCAACACATTGCGATTTTTAGGTATTTACTTTTATGTTTAATTTGACCCATGAAGACTCCTTATAATATTAATCGATGTTTGTTTTATTATAGCACAAAATAGTTATGGTTTATAATTTAAGCTGGAGATTATTTTAAGGAAAGACCAGTAATAATGAAGTGTTCTTGTTTTAAAAGCCTCCATTACTGGAGGCTAGGATGATTGGATAGTTAGAACTTAAAGTGAAATGCGAGAAATGCGTATAAAAACGATAGAGGAAAACCTATTCCGGCGATTATCGCATCCTTTGAGCTGATTATTTCGGTTTCTCCGAAAGTGATTAAGACTAATCTAGACATAATGACCATAAAATAGATGAATCCCATTGCTATGGCGAAAAAGCTTCGTCGATATCTGTCTTCGTTAACTATCGTAATAAAAATAAGCCACGGTGTTACTATTAGCATAGTAAGAAATGACAGGGCCCATAAGGTGTTACGCGTGAGGACCATGGTGCTCATTTCAACAATAATGATAGTCCGTAAAAATCGTAGTAGTACTATTGAGTATCTTTTGTTCCCTGTTTTCATCTGATTCCCCCTAAAGATTTTACGATAAAACCGTGAGA
>JAUNQQ010000016.1 GCA_030536095.1 Candidatus Saccharimonadota bacterium | reverse complement strand
AACATGCGTAATTATTACAGAAATAATAACACCTGAAAAAGTATTGACACGGAAAGTGGATTTGATAAAATTAGGGTGGGTACAAGTTAATCTGGAAAAGGAATAAGGAATAGCGATATGGGGATTTATGACTTGAAAGTTAAGACCAGGGCGGGAGATGATTTTGACCTGGGTGCGTTAAAAGGAAAAGTGTCGCTAGTGGTAAATACGGCGACGGGGTGTGGATTTACGCCGCAATATGAAGCGATTGAGAAATTATACGAAAAATATCATAGTAAAGGATTTGAGGTGCTGGATTTTCCCTGTGATCAGTTTGGACATCAGGCGCCGGGGAGTGATGATGAAATTCATGAGTTTTGTACGGCAAAATATAAAACTAAGTTTGACCAATTTGCGAAGATTGAGGTGAATGGAGAAAATGCGAGTCCGGTTTTTGCGATTCTGAAGGAGCAGCAGCCGAAGGAGGAAGTGAAGGGAATGAAAAATAAGGTGGCAATGAAGGCAATTACTAAGATGAGCGCGACTTGTAAAAAGGAGGGGGATATTGTTTGGAATTTTACAAAGTTCTTAGTTAATAAGGAAGGGAATGCGGTAAAAAGATATGATTCGACTTTTAATCCGAGCGAGATTGAAAGTGATTTAGTGGAGTTATTATAAGCATTAGAATTATCGGATTATCGCGCTGGTTTATATCTATAAAAGGAGGAAAATGGCAATTACAGAGATAAATAAAGACAATTATTCGGCAGAAGTATTGGAGAGCGAGAAGCCGGTTTTGGTGGATTTTTATGCGGATTGGTGTGGGCCGTGCCGGATGATTCGGCCGACATTAGAGGAAATCGCGGAGGAGAATGATAAGGTTAAAATCGTTTCGGTTAATATTGAAGATGGGGAGGAATTAGCTGAGAAATATGAAGTTTCGTCAATTCCCTGTTTAGTGTTGTTTAAGGATGGAAAAGAGGAACAGCGGAGTGTCGGGCTGGTCGTAAAAGAGGAAATTGAAAAAATGATTGGAGGGGAGTAATGTATGATATTATAATTGTCGGAGCGGGACCAGCGGGACTAACGGCGGCAATTTATGGGCAGCGAGCAGCAAAAAAGGTCTTAGTTTTAGAGGCAAAAAGTTATGGCGGGCAGATTATAAATACGCTCGACATTGAGAATTATCCGGCGGAAGCGCATGTATCGGGGTTTGATTTTGCAACGAAATTATATAATCAGGCAAAAGAACTAGGAGCGGAAATTAAGTTTGAGAAGGTGTTGGAGATTCGGGATTTTGGCGAGAAAAAGGAAGTAGAGACGGGTAAGGAAAAATATACGGCGAAAACGGTGATTTTGACGACGGGGTCAAAAAATCGGAAATTAGGGCTTGCAGGTGAGGATGAATTGACCGGAAAAGGAATTAGTTATTGCGCGACTTGTGATGGGGCATTTTATAAGAAAAAGAAGGTGGCTGTGGTTGGAGGCGGAAATACGGCGCTGGGGGATGCATTATATCTGGCGGATGTGGCAGAAAAAGTCTACTTAATTCATCGGCGGGATGAATTTCGGGGAGAAGAGGCGGTAGTGGAGCAACTAAAAAAAAGAGAGAATGTTGAGCTGATTTATAACAGTCAGGTAACAAAACTGGTTTCGGAGGGGAAGTTGACGGGGCTTGAGGTGACGGACAAGGAGGGAAAAACGCAGAAAATTAAGGTGGATGGACTATTTATAGCGATTGGACGAATTCCAGAGAATGATGCTTTTTCGGAACTGATTGAGCTGGATGCGGCAGGATATGTGGTGGCGGGAGAGGACTGCAGGACGAATGTTCCGGGGATTTTTGTGGCTGGGGATAATCGCGCAAAAGAGGTCAGGCAGCTAGTGACAGCAACGAGTGACGGCGCAGTGGCAGCGACAGCGGCGGTAAAATATCTAAGGATGGTTTAGGATTTATAAGTTTATTCTTGGAAAAAAATGAAGTAAATAAGAACGCCGGCGCAAACACCGAGGGCGAGAGCGATAGAGATGGCAATAACGAGGGCGATAGTGTTTCGTGATTTCCCCTTGTAGTTTTTCTTTATACGATTTTTCTTAGGGAGAGATTTTAGCTTTGAGAGCGGGTTTTTTGTACTGTCAGCAGAGGATGATGCAGGGGCAGGAGTAGAATCGATATTTTCTGGAGCGGGAGCCGGAGACGGCGTGGAGACGGGAGAATTTTCTGTCGTGGAAACTTCAGGCTGAGACACTGGAGATTCCATCTCGACACGATGAGCAGAGAGTGGGCGTTTTTCTACTTCGACAGCGAGGAAGGGTGACTTCTCGATTGGTGTTGACTTTAGATCTTCAAAATCGGTTAGTCCCATCGTGGTATTATTATTTACGTGGTCAATCATTTCTTCAAGCTCAACACCACTATCCTCAAGTTCCGAAAAAGCCTCCTCAAGATTTTCAAGTTCATCTTCTCCGAATTCTGATACTGGCGAGTCGATAGCTTCTAGCTCCGGCGAAGCGAGTTCGCCAGACTCAAACTCCGAGGAGGACGAATCGGCGGTTTCAAATTCCTGGGCAGTCGATTCAGAATTAGTAATCTTATCAATTTCGAGCGGTTCAACTTCGGCAATAAAGTCGTTTAGCGGCGCGTCGCTTGTTGTAGGTTGATTTTTCCCTGCCAAGTCGGCGGATAATGGCTGGTCGGAGGGGGTAGCCATAACAACCGTTTCGTCAACGGACATTTCAACAATTGAATCCTGCTCATCATGCGAAATCAGGGCGGAAACTTCGCGAGTAATTGCGGCGGAATTAGATTGAGAATCAAGCTCGACTTCAGACGGAGTGAAAATCTGTTCGGTAGAAGTAGGTTGCTCAAGAGATGGCTGGGGCTGGGGTGATTTTCTCGGCGTGGCTTTTGAAGGCCGGGATGAAGGCGCCGCCTGTGGTCGAGATGAAGCTGCGGACTGACGCATAGGAATTCTTCGAAGAGCTGAGGATGGTTTCTTCGGCTGACGAACTGTATTAGAAGTATGCCCAGAATCAACAAAAGCAGAATGAGAAACGGGGCGAGCGGGAGAGGGTTCGGCTACTGGGCGAGAAATGCGACGAGGAGTAGCTCTTCGGATAGCAGCGGGAGATTTTCGCTGGATAGGGGCGGATACAGGGGTTGGGGATTTTTTAGAAACAGTTCTTGTTGCTGATTTCGTAGCGGATTTTACGGCCGGTCTTGTGACGGGCCGATGCGCTGGTCTTGAGGCAGTAGGACGAGAAGCTGGGCGCGAGCTAGATTTTACTGCGGGTTTTTTAGGTACAGGTTTTGCTACTGGTCGCGCTGCGGGATTTGTTGCCACGGGACGAGAGGCCGGATGTGTACCAGTCTTTCGTGGAGCAAAATCCATAAGCTTCCGATTAGGACTTGACACGGTTTGCTACCTCGATTATGCTTAAAAATTCATCAGCAATCAGAGACGCTCCGCCAACAAGCAGGCCATTTATTCCAGGAATTGTCAGATATCCGCCGGCATTGGACGGATTAACACTACCGCCAAAAAGAAGCGGGGCGTCTTTAGGGATAAAATCACGGATAATGTTTATTACTTCGGCGACATCGGTCGGGCTGGCGAGCTTAGCGCCTTTTACGCTGGAAATTGCCCAGACTGGTTCGTAGGCGATAATTACTTTTGCCTGATCTTCTTCGGGAACTTCGGAGAGTCCTCCGAGAAGCTGATCCTTTATTACGTCTTTTGTCTCACCAAAATCACGCTCGGATGCTGTTTCGCCAATACATAAAATCGGGGTAATATTATTGCGCAGGCAGGCGGCAACTTTATTTTTAATATCTTTATCAGATTCATGAAAATGATAACGGCGCTCGGAATGGCCAATAATACAGTAGTCAACAAGGGTACGAAGCTGGGTCGCGGAAACTTCCCCGGTATAGGCGCCATAATCTCGGTCAAAACAATTCTGAGCGGAAAGTTTTAGCTTTTTTCGATCAACCTGAAGCGAAAGAGGCTGGAGCGCAATGGTCGAAGGTGCGGCCACTATTTCAAGGCCACGATGGGGCTTTAGGCGTTTTAAAAGTTTATGTAGGTATAGCGACGACTCGCCAACCGTAAAGTTCATTTTCCAATTACCCACGACATATGATTTCATAGTATATATTATATAGGATGCAGTAGGAAAAGTCAAAAAATTATTTATTAGCAGTCTTGACAAGCGAGTGCTAATTTGATAAAATGGAAAATAAGAAAGGAAGAAAATAGAATGAGTAAGATTATTGGAATTGACCTCGGGACAACAAATTCCGCTTTTGCCTATATGGTAGCGGGAAAACCAGAGGTGATTACGAACGCAGAGGGGGACAGGACAACACCGTCAGTCGTGGCGGTGACGAAGAAGGGGGAGAGATTAGTAGGAAAAGTTGCGCAGAGACAGCGGGTGACTAATCCAGATAATACGATTTATGGAATTAAGCGGCTAATTGGGCGGAAATATACAGACGAAGAAGTTAAGCACGACCTTGATATCATGCCGTACAAAATCGTAAAGAAGGGCTCGGGCGTAGCCGTAAAAATGGACGGAAAAGATTATACGCCAGAGGAAATTTCAGCGATGATCCTGTCGAAAATTAAGGCGGACGCAGAGGCTTTTCTCGGGGAGAAGGTGACTGAAGCAATTATTACGGTGCCGGCATATTTTGACGATTCTCAGCGGCAGGCAACAAAAGACGCAGGAAAAATCGCAGGACTAGAAGTCAGGCGGATTATTAATGAGCCGACGGCGGCGGCGCTGGCGTATGGGCTAGACAAGAAAGATGATGAGCAGATTGTAGTGTTCGACCTTGGTGGTGGAACATTTGACGTGTCGATTTTGGAACTTGGAGACGGTGTTTTCGAAGTAAAATCTACAAATGGCGATACACATCTTGGAGGTGAGGACTTTGACAATGTGATTGTGAATTTCCTCTGCGACCAGTTTAAGAGTGAGTCGGATATTGATATCAGGGGCGACGCGGCAGCAATGCAACGGATTAAGGATGCGGCGGAAAAAGCAAAAATTGAACTTTCCACTGCGAAAGAGACGGAGATAAATCTGCCATATCTGACAGCGGATGCGGACGGGCCAAAGCATTTTGATTATACGCTGACACGGGCGAAGTTGGAAGAAATGGTTGCGGAATTATTGGATCGACTAGAGAAGCCAATTGACCGGGCGCTAAAAGATGCGAAACTAAAGGCGAGCGATATTGACGAAATCGTGATGGTAGGGGGAATGACACGGATGCCGGCGGTGGTTGAGCGGGTGAAAAAGTATTTTGGCAAAGATCCGATGCAAGGCGTAAATCCGGACGAAGTTGTGGCGGTAGGCGCGGCAATTCAGGGTGGAGTCTTACAGGGCGATGTAAAAGATGTACTGTTGCTCGATGTGACACCACTATCGCTCGGAATTGAAACGATGGGTGGAGTGGCGACGAAGCTGATTGAGCGGAATACAACGATTCCGACTTCAAAATCAGAGACGTTTTCGACCGCTTCGGATAATCAGCCACAGGTGGAGATTCACGTGGTTCAGGGTGAACGCGAAATGGCGGGAGATAATAAGTCACTCGGACGGTTTATTCTGGATGGAATTGCGCCGGCGCCAAGAGGTGTGCCGCAGATTGAGGTGACATTTAATATTGACGCGAATGGAATTCTGAATGTAACGGCGAAAGATAAGGGGACAGGAAAAGAGCAGTCGATTACGATTCAGAATTCGGGGAATATGAGCAAGAGTGATATTGAGAAGGCGGCGGCCGAGGCAGAAGCGCACGCGGACGAAGATAAGAAGAAGCGTGATACGATTGACGCGCGAAATCGACTGGAAAATGCGATTTATCAGGCGAAGAAGATGCCAGATGAATACAAGGGGAAGATTTCGGACGAAGATGCGGAGGAAATTAAGAAGGCGGCGGGGGAAGCTGAGGAAGTCTTAAAGGACGAGGATGCGGACCTAAAGAAGTTAGAGGAAGCGATTAAAGAGCTCGGAGATAAGCTGATGCCGATTGGAGCGAAGCTGTATCAGAGTGGTGCAGCGGAAGGTGGTTCTGATGGTTCTGACGGTTCTGACGCGGAGAAGTCTTCTGATTCTTCTGACGGCGAGGCGGTCGAAGGCGAAGTGGTGGATAAATAATTCCCTGCTACTAAAATAAAATCCCCCTGCGGGGGATTTTTGTGGTTGGGTTTTGGCTGGCTAAAGCTTTTGGTTGTTTAGGATTTTTGATAGTCAGCCGGGTTTTAATGGGAGATTTTTGGATTTTTGGCGAGGTTTTAGTGGTTGGCCGGAATTTTTAGCTGGGATTTTGGTGGCGATTTTGGTGGTCGGCCGGGATTTTTGGTGGCGATTTTTTAGAAAAAACTTTTATTTTTATTATTGTTATGGTAAAATTGGGGGGTAATGGGTCATAAAAACAAAAACAAAAGGTCGCTCCGGGGAAGAGGTTTTTGTGGGCGAATTAAGGCGCTGCTTCTGGCGGGGCTTTTAGTGTTGCCGATTGTGGGGAATTTGGTGGTGAAGTTGGATGTTTGGGCAGACAGCCCGACAAAATCAGTTTGTAAAACAGCTGTTCTTACGCCAAGTAATGACGGGGGGACGACATATGGGATTCAGGTTTGTGCGGACGAATATGCAGACGGAACGATTTCGGTAACGAAAATGACCGGGCTAGCTGATTACTTAGATGGGTCGGGAACACCGGTTAGTGAAATTACAATTGGAAAAGTAGCCATAAAAACAAAAAGAGACTTTGAGACTGGAAATAAATATCAGAATGCATGGGTTGACTTTGGAGCAAACGGAAGAGGAACGAGCGGTTCACCAGATGATCATGCTGATGATGGAAAAAACGGGACGTCCAATAGTTCACCTATATCAAACGGTCATGTTTTTGAGGCTTCCGCGTATAAAGGGCAAGGAGCAGAAGCATATGTTAACAGAGTACTGGAACATGTAAATTATTGGGCAAATCAGTGGAAGCAAGATTTAAAGATTGAAGGAGGGATACAGGGCGGAACTAAAGTAAAAGAAGCAAATTGTGTAGTCGGTGCTGCGGTTAACGATTGCAGTGATAACGTGTTAGACTATCTCACTGACCAGGATAAACTTAGAATTGACGACATTTCGACCTGCTATATAGCTGAAGTTTCGAGAATGACTTCTGGTGCTGGAACTACGATATATAGAGAGATAAGGTGCGATGGAACTAATGTTGCCGATGTTACGTATAGTGCAAAAACCGTTACGGAATCGAATCAAACGGCAGAGCAAGCTTCTGGAAACGCAGATGACCCGGCAAGTAGCGGGAGTGGCGGAACTGGAAGTAGTATTGCAGGAGGAGGAACAACGAGCGCGACTGGAGGTGGGAGCGGGAGTGAGAGTGCGGCGGAGACAAAGCTGGATTGCTATCATGCTGGAAATGCTCTAGTGTGGATTTTTTGTCCGTTGATTGAGGCGGCATCATATGCGGCGGATTTTATTTATGACCATATATTGAGTGAATCTCTAAAGATAGGCACGGAATTCTATGGTGAAGATGCGACCAAGAATGCGTGGTCAACTTTTCGCGATTTTGCAAATATATTACTTGTTATTACGATGCTTATTGTAATTATCTCGCAGATAACTGGCTTGGGAATTAGTAATCTAGGGATAAAGCGAATGTTGCCGCGATTAATTGTCACGGTAATATTGATTAATCTTTCGTATTATGTCTGCCAGTTAGCGATTGATGTTTCTAATATTCTTGGCGTAGGAGTAAAAGGCATTTTTGATGGGATGGCCAATGGGACAACTCCATCCGCGTCAGGTTCAACGGCGGTACAAGCGGTGTTTGGGGTGATTATGGATTCTATTATCGGTGTTGGTATCGGTGGTGGGATTTGGGCTGCGGTTGGAACTGGGGCGATATTGCTTGCACTAGTTACATTAATCCCTGCGGTAGTAGGGGCGCTTATTTCAATTTTGTTTCTTTTCTTCCTTCTCGAAGCAAGAAAAGTAGGGGTATTGGTCTTAACGATAGTTTCCCCAGTTGCAATTATGTTATATGTATTACCGAATACAAAAAGAACTTTTGATAAATATACTCATGCCTTTTTCGCATTACTTACACTCTATCCGATTTGTGGGGCGCTAATGGGGGCAAGTAATTTCGTAGCTAATTTAATATATAGCACTGGAACACCAGGTTTTTGGGAAGCAGTTGTGGCGATGGCAGTAGATGTGATGCCATTCTTCTTCATTCCATCTCTGACCAGGAAGTCAATGGATGCAATAGGTGGGCTAGGATCAAAAATCAATGGATTTGGAAGGAATTTAAGCAATCGAGCTTCGAATGCTGTTGGTCGTTCAGATCGGTATCAACTCATGAGGGAAAATGCAGAGATGAGAAGAGCAGGTTTCAGGCGAGACAAAGACGGCAATTGGAAAATGTCCGCTTATGGTAGAAGGCGTTCAGAGAATGCAAAACCTAATGGTGTCTATGCTCGTCGCATGCAGCGCGCTCAACAGGCAATTGGTCGACGCCAGAATGAAGCGAGCGATTGGAGGTCAATGTTGGGAGCAAAAGCTCAAGAAGCCGTGTTGGGCGAAGATGGTAAACCTTTAATGGAAGTAGCGAAGGATGAAAATGGCAATATAATGACCGATAAAGATAATAGGCCGATAATGAGGCCAGTAATGAGAACTATGACGGACGAAAATGGCAATGAAATTCGAGGCATAGACGCAATGCTTCTAGCTTCGAATAATGCCAGTACGATTCAGGCTGAAGCGAGAATACATGATCAGATGAAAATGGCGGATAATGGCTATGCAAGAATGATGACGCGTCAACAGATGGATTCGTCGGATGCGCGAGAAGCTTCACTTAGGAATTTATACGCAGCAGATAGGGAGTTCGGCGGAGAGAAAGACTTTAATAATGCGCAGGTTCTAGAAGCTGCAGTCAGAGGAAAAACGCAGGCGGCGCGATTGGGGATGTGGGATGGTGATGGAGCCACTAGGTATGCAGAGAGAAAACTCACCGAGACATACCGAGCAATTGAGGCTGAAAATGTTAAGACGGAAGAAGCAGGAATATTAAATGACAAACGATGGTTAGAAGGTGGTAAGGCGCGTGAGGAGCTAATCCGAGAAAACATGCTCAAAGCAGTAGAAACGGACAATATAGCGCTGATGCGAGCGGTTGGAAATGTTCAGGATAAGGGTTCAATAGATAATTTTAGAAATGTTTTGAACGAAGCAACTAGAGATAAAAATGGTGAATTATATAAATCACTACATAATGAAAACGGCGAGTTTAATGCGGACGGGTATTCACTTATGCAAAATCTTGCCTTGTCGGCGCAGGGGAATAGTGTGTTAATGTCAGATAGTCGGATTGCGACCTGGGCAACAAAAAGCTCGCTGGTTAGCGGGACGTTGGATGCTGACTTCTCGAAGTATCAGTTTGGAGCAGTAGATGAGAATGGCGAGATGACAGCAGAGCTAAAGGCGGCAACAGACATTTCTCCAGAAGATATCCGAACAATGGATAAAGGTTTTGTGCGTGATTATGTGGGTTCAGTAGCGGTGGGTGAAACTAAGCTGAGCGCCGAACAGCGACGAGCTCTGGATGATTATGTAACGACAAATAATTATAAGTCGTCCGATGCCGAGCGAAGAGGCTTTATCGATACTTTGCGAACGGCGAGTGCGGTCTATGCGGGTGAAGGTATATCATTTAGGCGCAAAGATGGCACGACGGCCGAAATAAGAGGTATGAGTGCGCCGGATGGAATGAATACACAGGATTTTGAGACTCTAGTTAGTACGTATAGGTCGGGTGAGTTTGATAATGACCAAGCGGCAAAAGCGGCGGTCGAGGGAGTTATTACTAGAACGGCAACTCACGACATGTCGTCAGCCGGATTATCTTGGAGAGCCGAGTCGTTCTCGAATGATGATAATAAAAATACGGCGATTGAGGTGGTGGCACGGCAACTGGGAAGCATTTCGGATACTAGCTTCGATAATATGACGACGAATGGCGACCGCGCGACAGTAAATTCAATTATTGAGCAGGCGGTTAGTGGAGTTGGAAGCGGGATGCTGCGAGGCGCTAGTGAGGTAAGGCGGGAGCAAATTGCGGAGCTGGCAGCGACACAACTGATGACTTCATCAGAACTGGTAAATCCGGGGTCGCAATCTGGACTTCGTTTAATTAATAGCTTAACAAGTGGGTTTGCCGATAATGCTAACGCAGAAATGCAAGCGATGAGCGCGATGATTGGGGCGAAGATGACTGGGGATGAAGCAAATTGGCAGAGGTTGAATGAAGGAGATAGACAAGAGATTGTGCGTGGCGTAGGGCATAGCTTAGGAAGCGTAGCGAGTAGCGACTTAGGCAGAATTCTAGGTGCGACAATGCAAGAAAATGGTGGGGCTATTACGCTGAGCGGAGAGATTGTAAGAGAGGCGACAAGTAGTGCTGCAACGTTAAGCTCGTTGTCAATTGAAAATAGGACAAAACTGGCGACGGCGGCGGCAGAGGGTGGATTGATAGAGAAACTGAATGAGGCACAATTTGCGAATATGGTAAAGATGGAAGGATTGGACGGAAAGACGCTACAAACGGTTGTTGAAGCAGGAACTCAACCACAAATTAGCGGAATGACAGCAAGTTGGGGAAATCCAGATTTTATCGCAACGGCGGCGGATCGATCGGTGGCGCAAGTTATCGCGACTAGCCCAGATGCGTGGGCGAATGTACTACCGGATAGCCAAGCGACTATACTTAGGACGGCACAGATGAGCGAAACGGCAGCGGAAACTATCCGAGTACAGACGACGGAGCAAAGGAGAATCGAGAAGGAGCGGACTGATCGGCTAGATAGCATTATAGCAAATAGCAGTAGCGTAGATCAGTTGAAGAGTGAAATGAATCAGATGATTGCCGCGGGGAGTATGGCGGATGCGGCGTATGTGATTTCGAAAAATCCAAATATCTTGGCGGAATTTAATAGTCCAGCGGGAGCGGATGCAATTCGGATGGTAGCAAATAGCAGTACGGAGAATGCACGAACGATTGCAGATGCAATTACGAAGGGGATGGGGCAACATTTCGATGTTGGAGAGATAGCCCAGAAGCTCGTGTCAGATCAGGATGTTTATTCAGCTATTAAAGATAATGAAACAAGAGAAGTGCTAGTGGCTAAGAGTGGATGGACAGAGAATATCGCAAAAGAAGAGCGAGATGCGGCGACGCAGATTAGAAGGACTGAGAAAAGTTTGGCGGCAATGGAGCGAGCGCAAGTTTCGCCAGTGGAGACAGTACCAGAAGATATTCAGAGGGCAGATGAGCGGAATGTGGTGGCGCAAGCGGAGGCAACACAATTACGTGGACAGGCGGCGACGGGGCCAAGCACTGATGTGACGGCAGGGCGGAGTGAGACAGTAGCGCAGACACTGATGAGATATGGGCCTAGACCGAGGGGTGGACCTGGCACTAACTTCCCGCCACCGCCGCCAGGTGGGCCACCGCCACCTGCCCCGTAGAAGAATAAATCCCCCTTATTATGGGGGTTTTATTCTTTGTGGATATAGTTCCCGAGTTTTGAGATTAATGAGGGTTGTGATATAATTGTTTTATGGATTCAGCGAGTGGGCAGAATGATGGTAGTATGAATGGGGGACTGTCGATGGAAAAAATGGAAGAGATTCAGAAAAAACAGAGGGAGATTGAGAGTGCGCGGGAAAAAGTTTTGAACGCGTACAATGCGGCGGAGAGTGATTTCTCGCAGCGGCGGCATATACAGGGGGCGGTGAGTGGCGGGAATAAAATTGGGAGATTTTCGGCGGTGAATTATGGAACCCAAAATAGCGGGAATTTTCAGCAAGCGGTTCGGGGTGGTGGAAATACGGCAAATGCAGGGATGCAGAGCCTTTATCCGGAAGCGAAGATTGGAGTAAATTACGCAAAGACGGAAAATGCTAATGCTTATTATAACCAAAGACAGAATAAAGAAAATGTTTTTAGAAGTGAAACTGAAAATGCTATTGTTAAAAATAAGCAATACCAGAATGGCAAAAATACATCTGTAAATTCTAATTTACAAAATGGTATTGGTAATAATAAGCAATACCAGAATGTAGTAGAAAATAGTAGTGAACAGTACCAGAACACTACGGCAGGAGTGCAAACTATTTATGCTAAAGCAGAAAAAGATACGAATTCGAGTTATAAAGAAACGCCCATAAATGTTGATGCGCAGAGGGAGGAATGGCAAAAATATCATTCGGCATGGCAAAATTATTACCAGAATTATTATAATAGTTATTATACGAAAGCGGCGGAAAAATATGTTTCAACAGAGAGGCAGAGCTTAGCGGATGAGCGAAAAAAATTGCGAAATGAGCGGGCGGGAATGCGAGCAATGGCAATGGCAGGAGCAGCCTCGGCAGTTTCGGCGGTTTCGGCGGATGAGAAAGAAGAAATTGAGGAAGACTTTAAAGCGAGAATTCAGAAAATTGCAAAAATAGATAAGAAAAAACGAGAAAAACGGAGGAAATTTATACCGCTAATACTGGGGGTGGTGACAATTTTGGTTTTGCTTTTCCTGCAATATAACCGGTTGATTTTTGCACCAATAATGGCTTATATTAGCCCGGGAAATTCAATTGATGCGGGGATAACAGAAGTAGATCCGACGGTAGCAGTGGCGGTTTCACCAAATCCGAAACTAATAATTCCAAAGTTAAATATAGATGTGCCGGTGATTTTTGGAATAACGGCGACAGATACAAATGCGGTGATGAACGCGATGAATGCGGATGGGGTAGTACATTTTCGAATTGCTGGAGCGTCGGCATATCCGGGTGAAAATGGGAACTTTGTGATTACTGGTCATTCGGCGGGAGATGTTTATTCGAATAATCCATATAAGTTTATTTTTAGCGGATTAGAACGACTGTCGACGGATGATAAAATTTATATGGATTTTGAGGGAGTTCGATATACTTATGCAGTTCGGGAGATGAAGACGATTGAGCCGAGTGATATTTCAGCTTTACAGATTGGAGATGAACGGAAAATGTTGACGCTAATTACCTGTTGGCCACTAGGGACATCAAGATACAGGTTGTTGGTTATAGCAGAACAAATAAATCCAACGGAAGAGATAGCGCCAGCGGAAGACCCGGGAGCAGCGGAGCCGGAAGCCCCGGTGGAAGATAATACGGAGGCGTTGCCGGAGAATGAAAAAACCTTCTTTGAAGGAGTATGGGATTGGCTAACAAAATAATTGGGGGTTTTATTTTGGGGGAAAATGTGGTAGGATAGAGATAGATGGGCGGATGGCGGAATTGGTAGACGCGTCAGACTCAAAATCTGATGATAGTAATATCGTGAGGGTTCGATTCCCTCTTCGCCCACCAGGAAAGCGAGGAAGTTGTTGAAAAGTTTAAACGGATCAGAAGTAGCGGGGTTCATTAAGGAAAGACAGGCACACCAGGTGAGAAGTTTTTCGCGAAAGCCGATACTGGTGATTTTTCGAGATAGTGAAAACCCGGTGATTGAGAAATATGTAAAACTAAAGCAAAGATACGGGGAGGATATTGGGGTTGAAGTGCGAGATGAGTTAGTAAAAGCGGAAGAGTTAAACAAGAGAATTACAGAGGCGAATAGAGATAGCGAGGTTGATGGGATAATTGTACAGTTGCCGCTAGAGACGGTAGAAAAAGAGGAAACGGAAAAGATTTTGGATGAGATTGCACCAGAGAAAGATGTGGATGGATTAGGTGTGCGGGCGAAATTTAGTTCGGCGACGGCGACGGCGATTGATTGGCTATTAAACGCTTATGATGTGCGACTGGAACAGAAAAAAATTGCACTGGTGGGATATGGAAAATTAGTGGGGAGGCCACTAAAAAAGATGTGGGAGAATTACGCGGTGGAGGTTTTTCGGAGTAATTCGGACCTGTCAGAATTATATAATTATGATGTAATTGTTACAGCAACAGGAAAGCCGAGATTAATTCGAAAAGAGATGATACGACCAGGATGTGTAATAGTGGATGCGGGAACGGCAAGCGAAAATGGAGTTTTGGTGGGAGATGTAGATGATGAAGTGAGGGAATTATCCAATATTCGAGCGATTACGCCGAAGATTGGTGGAGTGGGGCCAATGACGGTGGCGGCACTGTTTGAGCATGTGATTATGACAAAAACAAAATAATTTGACTTATTTCCTAAAATCTGATATTATATTATAAGATTGTATTGGACCTTAACGAGAGGAGGGGAAATGTCTGAAGAATTAAAAGTTCGTCAGGTGGTATGCGATGAAAATCCGATGCTGGCAACGATGTATATGGGCGAGGTTTCATACGCCGAAGTGCTGGAAGCCGCTTTTAAGAGAGTGGAGCTAACATGGAGAATGAAAGAAAAAGAGAATGAACGAAACGAACGAATCTGGGCAGATTTTCGCAAAACAAGAGATAAAGTGCGCAGAGAGGTTGTTCGGCTTAGACAAAGAATCGCAGCACTAGACCGTGGAGGGGGTCGGCAAAATATCTTACGACATGCGTATCTATATCGGATAGACGATTCGACGGATGCGGAAGATGAGCTGGAGATAGAAGACCTTGCGAGACAGATTAAATCGCTAGAAATGGCGGTTAAGCAAAAACTCATCAAGGCAGAAAAGACCGAACGATATGAATGGCGACGGAAATTTCTGGATGCCCTGAATGACTATAAGGAAATAATTTCTCAATATTGCAAGGAGAGAATTCGGAAATATGACTTAGATTTTTCACCTGGAGATCCAGTTACGTTTAGATGGAAGTGGGATTTAGGTGCGATTGCGGTGTATTATGGAGGAAATAATGACCAGGGTGGACATGGACATGCGGAATTTTCTATGGATGGACTAAGATTTGTTTATCTTAGACCGGCGTTTTGGGGGCATGATGACTGGCTAATACGAAAAAGTAGATTTAGGAATATGAAATTAATTGAGGAAGAGTGGCCGGAAAAACACAAAGAAGCTTCTAATGAAACACAGGAACAGCAAACTTCTAAGGTGCGAAAACAACGGACTAGAGTTATAGAAGAAAAAAGGAAGCGTAAACGTGGTAGAAACATGGGCAGAAGAAGGCGCAGAACTATTACTAAAAACTAATTCACTTCAGACAAAATAGAGTCGGGCTACGTCCGGCTCTTTTTTATGTTTTCTGGAGATTATTTCCTGGGCGCCGTAATCCTTGCTCTCCGCCCATATTCTGGAATAATCATTTTAACTTTTTCCCCATGATGATTGTATAGTGGGACTCCCAGCTGGTCTGCCAGCGCGTTTACTACTGTCGCTCCAATCCTTAACCCCGTGAACGACCCCGGTCCGCTCATAAAATGAATTTCTGAAATATCCTTCCACTCTGCTCCATTCTCCGCCAACTTCTCGTGGATAAACCTAAAAATCCCTTCCGCCATTTCCCTATC
>JAUNQQ010000015.1:2794-15637 GCA_030536095.1 Candidatus Saccharimonadota bacterium | reverse complement strand
TCTTCCCCAATCGTCATCCCCGCCGATAATTCACCAATTATCATCGCCTCTAATCCATCCACCTCTCCTGACCCATCTTCTCTAGCTGAGGCCATCCAGTCCGCCTCATCCAATCTTCCGTCTCCCGAAATAATCGCCTCCGCGTCATCCGAAAACCCTTACGCTAATTTCGACTTTGAAGCATTCCATGCCTCCGACGTATTTGCTGACGACCCAGCTCCCACCTCATCGGCTCCAATTCGCTCCTACACTCCCACCGGCGGCGAAATTATCTCCGAAATAGAACGCTATAAATCCGAAATTGACAGCGCCCCAACTCGTCCTTCCGACCGTCAGGCCCGCTCAGATTATTACGACCGCATTATCGCCTATCTTGGCACCCTCACTGATTCCGGTGATGCCATCCCTATGATCGAAACCCATTATCGCAATAATCTCGAAGAGTCATTCGAAGACTTCTACCGCTTTGTCTGGGATACCGTCTCTATTGTCATCAATAATATCGGCCTCTAATCTCACTCACTTCATCCATAAAATCACCATAAAAAAATAACACTAAAAAGTTCTAAATTTATCAAAAATACTACAAATAATATGCTATAATTAATAGTATATGGCACAATACAAGGTCCCTCAGGATGTTGAAGCCGAAGATAAGCTTCTCGGCCCATTTACTTTTCGCCAGTTCATCTATCTGATGATTGTTGCTGGATTAATCGCCATAACCGTCTCTCTTTTTAATATCTCCCCAGTTCTCGCCGCCATCCCTGTTCCGTTTGTAATCTTTTTTGCCATCCTTGCTCTCCCTCTAAAAAAGGATCAGCCTATGGAAACCTATTTTTCCGCCCTCATTTCCTTCGTCCTAAAACCACATACTCGCTACTGGACTCCGGGCGAGCGTGAATCAACCATCGAAATAACCACTCCTAAAACCATTGAGGAGCCGCGCATGCGCGATCTTTCCGGTTCTGAAGCAAATCACCGCCTCTCCTTCCTCGCCGATATTGTTGATACCGAGGGTTTCTCTATCGAAGAAGATTCCAATCTCCGCGAAGATTTTCTCGCCGAAAATTACAACGCCGAAGACATCTTCGAAGCAAACGCAAATTCCAATATTAATCGCCTAATTAACGATAAAAACATCACTAGTCGCCGCACTCTCCTCAACAACTTCCAGCAGTCTCTTTCTTCTCAACAACAAAATAGTAATCCTCTTAGCTCCAATACCGTCGTTAAACCACTCTCAGCCAGTGAACGCGAAGCTATTGCTCGCCGTGCCGAAATCGAAGCCGCCCGTAAAAAGGCTCACGAATCCAAAGAAAAAGAACACACCGAACTAACTTCTCTCTCGCAAAACACTAATAAAACCGTCGCCGAACTTGCTTCTGACGCTAATAAAATAACCGAAGGAGGAAACTTATGAATCCGCAATCTACTAGTCCTAAATCTAGTCCCTGGACTAATCCTGCTAATCCTCAGCAGAAGCAACCGCAGCAACAGCAGCGACCGCAAGCTCAGCCCTCTACAAATCAGCAGACTCAGCCTTCCACAAACCCGCCAACTAATCATGTCTCCGACCAAGTTCAAAGTCTTTCTTCTCAGTTTTCTTTCACTAAAGGTATGACTGATAAGGAGCGCCAAAGAGCCTTTCTCTCCGCCGCTCCCGGACAGCAAAGACAACAACAGTCTCAACAACAACAACAGCAACAGCAAGCTCATCAGTCCACTTCCAGTTATAGTCCTGTCTCCTCTCAGAATTTTGTTACAAAACAGCCAGGAGTAGCTCCCCAACCACAGGCTAGCCAAGCCGCCCTATCACAGCAACAGATCCAAGCTCAGCAGAAAAAACTCCAAAAAGAAAGCGCCGCGAGACAACAATTAATCCAAAAAATTGAGCAACAAAAACTCCAGCAACAGCAACAGCTCCAGGCTAAGCAACAGCAACTTCAACAACAAAGACAAGCCCAGCTACAACAGCAACAGCTCCAGGCTCAACGACAACCTGCCCAGTCCGCACCGGCACCAGCGCCACAACAACCCGCGATCATCCCCGGTAAGGATCGTACCGCTGCCACAACTCCTTCTCCCAGCAAGGGCGCTTCTACTCAGTCCGCCCTTCTTATTTCCGAACTTCGCGATGGTCTCGTCATTATGAAGGATGGATCTTTTCGCGCCGTCGTCGCCTGTCAGTCAATCAACTTTGACCTTATGTCTGAAACCGAACGTGAAGGCGTTGAATACTCCTATCAAAATTTCCTAAATTCCCTCTATTTTACTACTCAAATTCTCATCCGCTCTCAGCGCGTTGATCTCGGTCCTTATATTGACCGCCTAACAAACATTCGCCGTAATAACGACAACATGCTCCTCGGCGTTCTCATGGATGATTACATAAACTTCATTGACGAGCTTTCCCAAGAGGCTAATATTATGGATAAATCTTTCTTTATTATCATTCCATATTACCCCGATAGCTCCGCCGAAGCCCTAAAAAACCAGACCAAAAAACTCTTCGGCAATAAAGAGTCTGCCCCCGTTTCTAAGATTTCCCGTGCCACCTACAATAAAGCCATTACCGAAATAAACAATCGCGTCGAGGCCATCGTCTCCGGTCTTTTCCAAATCGGCATCCATTCCGTCCGCCTAAATACCCGTGAACTCGCCACTCTCTACTATAACTTTAATAATCCCGATACCGCCGTCCACGAACCACTTGTCGACTTTGAACGACTCGCTACAACCTACGTTAAAAAAGGCGATAAGCCAGCTAATGCACCAACAATCTAAAAGGAGAATTTTATGGCACTATTTAAAAAGAATCAACCTCAATACGACCCTCAGCAACTCGCTCAACAGCAACACGAAATCGAAATCCAGCGTGCCTTCGAGCAGGGAATTACTACCCTTCGCGACTTAATTTCCCCCAGCTCAATCGAATTCACCTCTGACCATTTTCGTCTCGGCACAAAATACGGTCGCACTATGTATGTTTACGGCTACCCGCGCACTCTCTATACTGGCTGGCTTTCTCCCATTATTAATATTGATGAAGTTCTCGATATTTCTATGTATGTTTACCCAGTCGATACCGGTGTTATTATGCAAAATCTCCAGAAAAAAGTCACTCAGCTCGAAGCCTCTATCGAAGTTAACGCCGAACAGGGTCGTATCCGTAGTCCAGAGCTCGAGGCTGCCATCGGCGATGCCGAAGAGCTCCGTGATCAGCTTCAGGTCGGCGCCGAAAAGTTCTTCCGTTTCGGTCTTTATATTACTATTTGGGCCAACTCTCTCGACGAGCTAAATTTTGTCCAACACAAAATCGAAAACATCTTCGGCCAACTCATGGTTTTCACCAAAGTCGCCTCTTCTCAACAAGAACAGGGAATGAATTCCTCCCTACCTCAATGTTCCGACGAGCTCCAAATCCGCCGGAATATGAACACTGGCGCTATCTCTACCAGTTTCCCCTTTACTTCCGCCGATCTTACCCAGGAACAGGGTATCCTCTATGGTGTAAATATGCATAATAACGGCCTTGTTATCTTCGACCGCTTTACTCTCGAAAACGCCAATCTCGTCGTCTTCGCTAAATCTGGTGCCGGAAAGTCTTTCACCGTAAAGCTCGAAGCTCTCCGTTCCATGATGGTTGGCTCCGAAATTATCATTATCGACCCCGAAAACGAATATCAAAAACTCTGCGACGCTGTTGGCGGTTCTTATGTTCATCTTGCCCTAAACTCCTCCGCCCGCATTAATCCCTTTGACTTACCCAAAAAGCTCGACCGCGAAGACGCTAATGACGCTCTCCGCGCTAACCTCGTTACATTACACGGCCTTTTCCGTCTCATGCTCGGTGGCTCTACCCAGACTGGCGCCCCGCTCCTCACCGCTAACGAAGAGGCCGATCTCGACCAAGCGCTCATTGATACTTATGCTCGCGCTGGCATTACCTCTGATCCGCTCACGCATCAGTCTCCTCCTCCAACCATCCCCATGCTCTTCGATACCCTAGTTCATATGGAAGGAACCGGTCCTTCTCTCGCCCAGCGCCTCCGAAAATACACCACTGGAACCTTCGCTGGCATCTTCTCTCAACAGTCTAATATTGACATAAATAATCCCATGGTTGTCTTTAATATCCGCGACCTCGAAGACGAACTTCGTCCTATTGCCATGTATATCGTCTTGAACCATGTCTGGAATGTCATTCGCGCCGATAAGCGTAAGCGTCTTCTTGTTGTCGACGAGGCTTGGCAACTTATGCACTACGAAGATTCCGCCAACTTCCTCTTTTCTCTCGCGAAACGCGCCAGGAAATATCTCCTCGGCCTCACCACTGTCACTCAGGACGTCGAAGATTTCATGTCTTCTAAAATGGGTCGCGCCATTGTTGCGAACTCCAGTATGCAGCTCCTCCTAAAACAGTCTCCCTCCGCCGTCGATGTTCTCTCTGATGTCTTTAAGCTCACCGAAGAAGAAAAGAAGCGTCTCTCTAATTTTCCAGTCGGCCAGGGTCTCTTCTTTGCCGGCCAAAACCATGTCCATCTCCAAATCATCGCCAGCGAAACTGAAGAATCTCTCGTCTCCTCCACCCCTCCCCAAATCCGCCGCTAATCCCACACAAAACATTCCTAACAAATGTACTCTGTAATCAATCTCTGGGGGTGAAGTTCGAGGGAGCGACAAGGAGCGAAAATGGGCTGGGCTTTGCAAGCGCATGAGAAGTCGCCTCAAGAACAAGATATTCCGCGCTGGATTCTAGGATTTTGCTCATGCGCTACCGCCTACCCTCCGAATCCCACAGTCACTGACAACGAAATTCGCCCTAGAAATTACTTACAACTTTTTCTCTCCATCACACCAAAAATACACAATATCATAATCTTCCGCCTTCATCTCATGATACCCCATCCACGCCAAAAAATTCTCCTTCAGTCCTTTCGTCCTTTCTTCCACACACGTCGAAAGCTCCACCCGAATCCTCATCTTCTCCCCCTCCTGATACTCCCCGCTAATTACCCGCGCCGAAAATCCCTGATTATAACTCTCATACGGCAAATAAATATTCGCCGGATCACTTTCGTATTTCTCCTGATTATCTAAATATTCCCGCGCAAATTCATATTCCGCCTGATCCACATTCTGCTCCTTCATCGCCATAATCGTCTCCGCGTCCCCCTTATAACAATTAAAAGTCCCGTCCATACATAACAAATAATTCGAAATTTTCACCGTCTCATGCGCCTTCACCGTAAAATCCACCATCTTCGTCTCATACCCATTCGCCGAAATTTCCCCCGTATAATTTCCCGGCTGAAACTCATAAATCCCATTTCGATATTCCTGACCATTAATTTTCACCATCGCCGTCTTCGGTAAAATATGTATCTCCATCATCGCCGGCTTCATAAAATATTTTACTATCGGCGTCAATATAAACGCCACAATAATCAGCCCCAAAACCCCAAAAATCCCATACCGAATCTTATCCTTATTCTTCTCTAAAAACTCATAGACTTTATCCATTTTTACATTCCACCCTATAATTAAATATTTCGCTCGTCACCCCGTCATAACCTCCATCCGCGTTTTCCGCCCCTGCCTCTTTTATAAACGTATCAACATAATCCTTCGCCGCCTCAATATATTTCTCATCCTCCCCACAAGTCTCCGCTGTAATTATCAGATACGGCCGCGCCGACCCATCCGGATTTTCATTCTCCCCCCGCTCAATTGTACTCCCCCGCATCTCCCATCCCATTTTATAATTTTTCTCCTTTGTATCAATCGCCCTATCTTCAAGCGCCATCCCCATCTGCTCCACATACGCTCCTCGAATTGGCAATGCTGCCCCAAATACCGACTCAATCGTCGACACCCCCTCGTACCCCACACAAAGCGTATCCTTATATTTCATTTCATTTAATTCCGCACACCAAAATGTCGCCGAATTTTCAATTCCCAGATTCATCATCACTCTATAACTCAATCTCAACTCCTCCACATCTACGATAAAATTCGCCACCTTATTCTCATCCACCACCACCGTCTCCGGCCTCACCGTCATCGTCAATTTTCCATTTATCTCACTTTTGTCACTATAATATCCCTCCAATAACTCCCGTAACCCTCTCTCCAAATCCGCCAAATTCTTATCCGACAACTCCGTCCCGCTCACCACATCATCCGCATTCACCGTATTCACATTCGCTGTATGATGTGGAATATTCGATAGTATCCACATTAAAATTATCACCACAACAAACAGCACAAATCCCGCCCCAATCACCACTAACTTCTTTCTCATTACCTCATCCGCACTATTTTCCATTTTTCTCCTCATAATCTTTATAGCTCGATCCATTCATCGCCTTACATTTTGCCTCCGGATATTTTGTCTTCTCTAAATCCGGACAAGTAATCATCGTCCCTGTCGTAATCCCCGCATAACTTTCTCTCCCTACCGCCCAACTCAAAACCACCATATAACTTCTCTGATATTTCTCGTTATCTGCTAAAAACCCCGCCGTTTTTATCTCAACTCCATTTCCATCTTCCTCTGAACTAACCGAATAATCCCGAATTTCCACCTCTATTTTTTCCTCTTTTTCCACCCCTACATCCTCCTCAACTACCAAATGCAATTTTTCCTTCACATCTTGAACTTTACTCACTGGCATTTCCTTTATTACTTCACCATTTTTAAAAGATACAACCTCATCACGAAAACTACTTATCGCAATAATCGTCACCAACCCTAAAATTACTAATCCCAAAACTCCCCACAACCATTTCGGAATTATTCTCAGCAGTTCCACCATCCTACTATCTCCCCAAAACCTTATTTAGCTCATCCGTCTTCATATGGTCATTTATATACGCAAACTCATAACCCGAATATTGCGAATTCGTAAACTCACTCTTTTTCACCTGTTTCGTTACTACTCCTTTTCCAAACCCTGCTCCCGCCTCTATCACCGTCAGCATATCACCATCAATCCCTACCACAATTCCCGTATGTCCATATTTCTCGCCACTACCATCAAGCGAACTAGAGTTATAATTATCCGTTGAAAATATCGAATAAACTTGTGGTTCACTCCCGTACTTCACCCCCTGTTTTGTCGCCAAGTTATGCACAAATTCCGCCGCATGTCCTTTTTCGGCATAAACTTTATAATCTAAATCCGTATATTTCATTAGCCACCAAACTGATAATGCAAAACAGTTTGCTGGCCCGTCCGCTACACTTTTCGCAGGACTCGTGGCATAATTTGCATTATAGTCATCCACAATTTTCTGCGCATCAGATTCGGTTAAACCATTGTTGGAATTCTGGTTATTTGTCGTGGTACTACTTCCTCCACATCCATTATCCGTCGTTACCGACCCCATCGCATGCCCTTCCATTCGATAAATATCATATTTACTCATATTCACCTTCTCCCAATCTGCTTGTGGCGCCCACTTATTACTACCGTTGGATGCCGACACAAATCCAGTATCAGAAAAACCACTAATCTTGCCTACATAGGCTAAAACATGCCCCTCATACGCCAAAACATCTCCTGGTTGCAAATCATCAGCTGATTTCGCATCTATCTTCTTCCATTTATCACTATTCTTTTTCCAATAATCCATAGTTTTTGTCAATCTCGAATCTGGCGCCATTCCCGGATCCCAGCCGCTCTCCACCATCAAAAATCTAACCCACGCCGCACAGTCGTTTCCTCGTGGATTACCAGCCATATGCAACTTTTCTTCGGGATACTTTTTTGCAATGATATCTCTATATTCAGCTTTCTGCTCAGTCGTCGCCGCATCAGCTTTTTCTTTCCCCCACGCATATTTCTGTGCTACCGCCTGTAAATCCGCCACCGTCCCCCCCGCCGTATTCACTGCATTTTTCGTTATCGTCGTTTTCGACCCATCGCTGTTTTCTACTCCGCTTTTCCGATAAACTCGATAATCATTCAACCAGCCCCCTGAATATGTTTTTTGCGTTGAACTATTCGCAAAAGGCGAATGCATAGTGAATGCTGCATCAGTAAACCCATCCCCATAATCATCTCCCAAATCACCCACATAAACTCCAATATGATCACTACTACCATTTGATCGCACAAACACATCACCCGGTTGCCAGTCTTCTTTTTTCGACGGAATCGGATCGACTCTCACCCATTTACTACTTTTTTCCATATAATTCCCATACAACCCTGCCCCAATTCCTCCATTACTACTTCCTTTTGCCCAGCCCTCATTCACCTGATCAAAATCCGGATCCCAACCACTTTCCAACATTAGATTATAAACATATGATCCACAATCCGAGACATCCGATCTTCGACCGTTTTTCTCCCACGCTGTTTTATACGCCTCTTTTGCATCCAAAGCTCCACTATGCACCGCCTGTTCACTCACCTTCCATACAAACTCCTTGGCTTTTGCCTGCAACGCCCCCACATCTCCACTTGCCGCACCCGCCGTCGTTCCACCCGTCGTAGCACAACACGCCCCACCGCTCGCCCCCGAACTCGACGCTCCAGTTATACCATTTTTCAGCTTATTGTAAAAGGTCTCCGCGTGCTGTCTTCGCGATTCCGTCCCCTGATATGGGACTCCCTGACAACCCGGACTACCACTATACACTGTTTTCTGAAATGAAATCACACCCGAATCACTTAATGCCGACGGATTAATCCCACTCGTCCCACCAACACAAGCATCGCTCGCCACCGCTCGCTCAACCGTAACTAAGAAAAGTTCCGCATACGCCTTCGCCCCCTCCACCCCACTCTTCGCACTCGGCTTATCCAAATTACTAAAGAAATCATTCCCACCGCTCAGGCTTAATTCTAGCTCCACCTCAGTATCAATCGCCTTCTGTATAATATCTTTCGATACGCCCGTTTTCCCCCAATAATCTCCCCCCACCGCCGCATTTACTGCGTCTCTCGTCTTCTGCGCCTGTGCTCCACAATCCTGGAATAGTCCTACGCAACTTCCATTTGAAAATGGATCCGCCCCAGATTCGCCCATCACATTACCCAAAACTCCAGCAATTACTGCCGCCTTTTCGCCACCACCAAGATTTATATTATGATTCGTCATAAACTTATCCACCGCATTCCACACATATTCCGCCTTTTCATCTTCACTCATACTCCCACCATCCGTACTCGCACTATCAGTATCTGCCACCAGGGAACTATCACTTTTTGCCGTCGCTCCACCACCACATTTACTTTTCATCTCATTCACCCACGCACTTTTTCCCTCATCCCCAAAGCATTCACCCCCTTCTGGCGAAATCACATTACACGCCACTCCCGCCTGAAAACTGTCATAATCAATATCCGTTCTACATGCCCCGTCTTTCCATACACAAGAAACTTTTCCAACCGAAACCTCTTCCGAAGAATTTCCAATCGCAAAACCAGTATAATTACTTCCTCCGAGCGCCTTATCAATCTCCGCCTGATTTTCCGCCGAAATTGGAGTTCTACCCGAACAGTCCGTTGGCCGATAATTATTGCATTGCCCATTTAACCAGTCGCTCATCGTTCCATTTGAACCGTACTTCGAAATAATCTGATTTAGATATGCCTCAATAATCGCCACCGACCCACCATTCTCTTCAATCGCAACCTCATTAAATCTCTCCTTATCTTCCTGTGAAGCCGCATCCCATACTGCTTTCCTCAACGTCGCCAACTCCGAACAGCTCCCCGCCCCTCCGCTACACTCTCCCCCTAATCCTCCTAACGCCCCCGTAATCGTATCCACCCACGCTCCATATCCTTTTTCATTCGGGTGCATCGAATCGCCTGCCCCCCAATATTCCGACTCCTTCCCCTTACTCGCCGCTTCCCAATCCGCCACTACGACATTCGCCATGTCATTTGCAACTTGTTTAACCGCTGCATTTCCCGTCGCAAATTCACTTGCCGCATTCGCCTCCGCCGTCCATGCCGTCATTAGGACAATTTTCGTTCCATCGCCCACAATCTGCGCCAACTTCTTAAAATTATCCGCTGTCGCCCCAAGTGGATTCGTCCCCAAAACAAACACTAGATACTTCCGCATTTTACCATCATTCACCAAATTCTGCACCACCGTCAACCCATCCACATTACAATTTCCCCCATCCGTAAATTTTTCCCCAACTATATCCGCATCACTACAATTACCAGTATGAGACCCCGCCGTATTTCTACTTACCTGTCCATAAATATCCGCTCCTGACAATTTTCCACTAATCAAATTATACATCGATTGCGCCTCTACCGTATACGAATCGCCTACCCATACCACTTCACTCCCGCTCGGCGTTCCACAATTTTTATTCTCACTCGCCCCTGACCCTCCCTTACACGGACTATAATACGAAATATCCAAATCTGCCATTCTCTCTAGCACATCTGGCTCACTTTTTACTTCATCATACGTACTCGTTATCGCTTTCACCTCAAAAATCCCCGCCGTCGTATTCGCCACCGCCGACAATAATATCACCCCAATCATTCCAATCGCCCCCATCGCTCTCCATCTTCTAAAACTCTCCCTACTTCGAACTCTCCCCAAAAATCCCCCAAGCCCTGTCAATCTATTTTTCTTGACCTTCATACCTCTCCATTATACCACATTTCCACAGCAAAAAACCATTTTACTCCAAAGAAACTAAACTTTAAAATGTTTTCTCTGTCGCCGTCAACACTACCTGGTTTTTCCGAAAATTTTCCACCAATGCCTTCTGCCTAAAACCATCCAATTCCGAAAAAACATCATCCAATAAAATCACCGGCTCCCTTAGCATCCCCGCCTCAATAAACTTCATCGCAATCACCATCGACCGCGTCTCCCCCCTACTCGCATTTCCGTCCGCCACCTCCCCATTAAAAATAAAATTAAAATCATCCCTATGCACCCCAAAATTCGTATGTCCCGTAAGAGAATCTCTCTGAAAATCCAATTCAAGACACCGTAAATATTCCGACTCATTACTCTCCGCCGTAAAACTTTCATATTCCACAAAAACTTTATCCTCATTCTCCGCAATCCCTCGATATGTCTCCGTTAACAGGGAATTAATCTCTCTAACCATCCTCATCCGCTCCTTCCGAATTTCCACTCCATATTTCGCCAGCATCACATCCCACGAAAAAACCTCCTCCCGCGAAACCCCCTCTTTTTTCAGTAGTTCATTCCTCTGCCTCAGCGTCTTCTCATATCTCGAAATAATCCCCGAAAATCCATCCAACCCCTGCGAAATCATCTCATCAAAAAACTTCCGCTTCCTCGCCGGACTACTCGAAATCAGGTGCAAATCTTCCGGCAAAAACAGCACCACCGGATATTTCTCTTGCTTAGGCAATCTCGCCGTCTCCCGATCTTTTACCTGAAATTTTTTTCGCCCATCATATCTCACCAAAACTTTTTCACCATTTTCCCGAAACATTTCCACTCGATAAAACAGGGAACCACGCTTCATAATCTCTTTATCCACCGCCCGAAAACTTTTCCCCCGCATCGCCACATAAATCGCCTCTAGTACTGATGTTTTTCCACAGCCATTTTCCCCCAAAATCTCCGTCACTCCTTCCCGAAATTCTTTCTTATAATTCTCGTGACAGCGAAAATTCTCCAGTCTGATTTCTCTTATAATTCTCATCTTAACTCAGCGGCATTAAGAGATGCACATAATCATCACTCTTCTCATTTTTCATCACCATCGCCTGCCCCTTTTTCTCGCTCATCATAATCCTCACCTTCCCCTCCTCAATCGCATTTATCGCCTCCGCCATATATTTTGACATTAGCTTCATCTCCGCATCTCCATCCGTCTCCACATTCATCTCCGACGAATTTTCCCCCGCTTCATTTGCAAGCGACGACACAATCAGCTTCTGATCCTCTTTCACCGCTCGACATTCCACCGCCCCATTCGTCTCTCGCGCAAACACCATCGCCATCTTCACCATCCGCGCCAATTCCACCTTCTCCGCCACTACTTCCACCTCTAAATTCTTCGGTATTAACCCTCGATAATCCGGATAACTTCCATCAATCAACTTCGATACTACTTCCACCTCTCCCATCCGAAATCTCACCTGTGTCTCCGTAAATACAATTTCCACCTCTTCCATTTCATCCGAAAATGATCGCAGCACTTCCTGTAAAGTCGCCCTCGGTACTACTGCTTTTACATCACTTTTTACCCCCTCTATAAACTTTCTCTCCGCCAACCTATATCCATCTGTACCCGCTACATATAACGCCCCTTCGTTCGTACTAAAACAAATCCCTGTCAACATTGGCCGCGTTGTATCGCCACTCGCCGCAAAAATCACCTCACTCATTCCCAACTTAAACTGTTCCACCGGCACTTTATAAATCACCGCATCCTTCTCATCCACCACCGGCATCTCTGGAAAATCATCCGCAATCGCCCCATTTATCTTCGATCGATACCTCCCCGCCGAAATTTCCAGCGTCTCCCCAGAAAGACTCATTTTCACTGTCTCTCCCCTCGGCAAATTCCCCACAAACTCCGAAATTATTCTCGCCGGCACTGTAATCACTCCATTTTTTGCACTGACCACCGGCACATATTCCACAATCCCCATATCTAAATTTGTCGCCATCAAACTCACCTTCCCCTCGTCTGCCCGAATCAGCACATTCGCAAGAATCGGTAAAGTCGACTTCGCCCCCATCGCCACCCGACTTACCAAATTCAGCGCCTTCGCCATCTTATCTTGCTGCACCTCAATTTCCATCTTCCTCCTTTCCACCCAACACTTTCCCCCATTATACCACATCCCATCCCTCTCTCCCCCA
>JAUNQQ010000015.1:0-2694 GCA_030536095.1 Candidatus Saccharimonadota bacterium | reverse complement strand
TCATTCATTTGCATTCTAACCTTAAATCCTATATAATAAATATATATGGTTAGAGCTACAATTGATGGTATTCCCGCGCGGAATAATTCTCGGGCTAAGAAGGCTCAGGCGCAAAATTCCACCCAGTCTTCTGGTCGTATCCGCATTACTGAGCGCGAAGAAGAAAACCGTCGTCTTGAAGCTGCTCGCCGCCAGGCTCTCCTAGATGAACGCCAGCGTGTCCGTGCTCGCCGTGCTGCCGCCGCCCGTCGTCGTACCCAAGGCTCTTCTTCCTCTCGTCCTACCCGTGTCGTCTCTAAATCCCCAGTTCAAAAATCCCGTCGCGTTCCCGTTCCTCCTCAAAAGCCCCAGAATATAGCTCCCGTGCGCCATCCCACTAGAAGTAGTCATTCTCAGGAAAAACTTGATCAGGCTCGCCGTCAGGCCCTCCTTGCAGAGCGTGAGTCTGCTCGTCAGTCTGCCGCCGAGGAATTTCTTCAGCCAGTCGAAAGTCTCAGTGCCGCCGTCCGCCGTAAAGTTGCCGAACGCTCCGCTAGCGACAGGGAAAACCTCATCTCAGAAGATACACCTGACATTACCCAGAAAAAAACTCAGGCTCGCAAAAAATCTCTCGGTGAAGCCTCATTGCTCGCCCTTTCCGAAAATGATGATATTAGTCCAGATTCCACGGATAAACCCGAGCCAAAAGAAGACGATTACGACTACCTAAATCCCCTCGAACGAAAATATGATGACGATTTCTGGAACGCTTTTCGCCCAGCAGAAAAAGACGAACCTCCTAAATCCGCCACTGAATTTGGCACTTCTCGTGGTCATATCGAAATCGGCGTTCCTGATTCCGACCCGGACAAAAAGCCTAAAAAGTCTCGCCCCGAAAAACCAAAGAAGCATAAGAAAAAAATCTCTAAGCAAAAGGTCATCTTTTTCTCTCTCCTCGGGATTTTTATACTTGCAACTTCCGCTACTCTTCTCTGGGGCCAGGGGCTAATCGCCAAAATCACTAGCGGTCGCGCCACAATTTTTGACGCTCTTGGCGCTGCCTTTTCCCAAGACGTTCAGTTAAAAACCGGTAAAAATAACCGGACAAATGTCCTCGTCTTTGGCACTTCCGGCTATGAAATGGCTGGCTCTGGTCATGACGGCGCTCAGCTTACTGATTCCATTATGCTCCTCTCCTTTGATCAAAAAACTAAGGATCTCGCCATGCTAAACATCCCGCGTGACTTCTATGTCGGTAAAACCTGTACTGACACCGGAAAGATTAACGAAATCTATTGGTGCGCTAACAGGGAAGACAATAACGAATCCGCCGGCGCTTCCGCTCTAATGTCATCCATTGAAGCTACTACCGGTATCGATTCCCAATATTATGTTCACGTTGACTGGGGTGCTCTTGTCCAACTTGTCGATTCTCTCGGTGGCATAACAGTTACACTTGACGAAGATATTGCCGATCCCATGACTAATACTTACATCAATGCCGGTGTCGCCACGACCCTAAATGGCGAGCAAGCTCTCGGTCTCGCTCGCGCCCGACATGGTACTGAAAGTGGTGATTTCTCTCGTGGTAATAGCCAACAAAAAATCCTCGTCGCCCTTCAACAGCGTCTCGCCGCCGGCGATATTACTCTGACACAGGGAATTAATCTCGTTAATACTCTCGGTGATAATCTCCGCACTGATTTTTCCGCGAATGAACTCTCTACTATTTTCCACCTCGCAACCGAGATGGATCTCTCCTCGATGCGTTCCGTTCCTCTGATAGATGTGAATGGGGTTTATTATGTTAACACTACCAATATGAATGTCGGCGGCGTTGATATCTCTTACGTCGTTCCCTCCGCCGGCATAAATAACTATTCCGAGATAAAAAAATACGTCACTCGCCAGTTCTCCTCCGAAGCCTCTGTCCGTGAAGAGGCTAAGATCCTCATCCTAAACGGCACCGGAGTTTCCGGTCTCGCCGCCTCCGAGCGTGATACTCTCGTTAGTACCGGCTTCACTGTCTCCAATATTGATGATGCCCCCGACGGAGTTTACCCCGACCGCTATTACCTCTATGATATTTCCGGCGAAAAACCCGGCACTATCTCCGCTCTCAGTAAGCGTTACGGTGTCTCTGCTCTCTCCGCCGAAGTTCTCCCTGACGGTATTAATGCTATGAATTATGATATTGTCATCATTCTCGGCACTCAGCCCGAATCTCTCGAAACTCCCGCGGAGGCTCAATATGCTCAGTAGTCATTACCGTTTTCATTCTCGCGGTGGCGTAAATTATGTCTATCGTCATGGAAAATCTCTCCGCGGAAAAAAGCTCACTCTTATATATATGAAAAACGCCCGCCGTTTTCAGCGCTTCGCCGTTGTAGTCTCTAAAAAGGTCTGTAAAACCGCTGTCGGTCGTAATCGTATTCGCCGCCGCGTCTATGAAGCCATCCGTCTCTATAAAAAATCACATAACTACAATGATTATAATGATCACATCTTCATCGTTTACGACCAATCCTTCCGCGACTGTGACTTCTCCGAAATTTTCACTCTCGTCGAAAAACTCCTCAATAAATCCGCCTCTACTCTCTCATCTTCCGTTACTAAGTCAGCTCACTCTAGTTAGCCGGCGCGCTTCGCGGCGCCGGCGTATGTGCCAACCCCAACCCAACAGGCATTTGAGATACATTCGGAATAATGCGGGGT
>JAUNQQ010000055.1 GCA_030536095.1 Candidatus Saccharimonadota bacterium | reverse complement strand
CACAACCAAAATATTTTTTCAACCTTTTTCTATAAAATCTCCGCCAATCCCAATTTCTAAATATAAATTCTTGACAAACTTTTTATAATAAACTACAATAAAAGTAACAGGTGGATTAGATTATCTAGAATCTCTAAAGCTAAAGCACCCGTTACTTAGTGACTTTAAGAAAGACCGTTACTTACGGTTTTTCTTCTGTTTCTTGCCAAATATCTTAATCGAAAAGATCTCGATACTTAGGGACACAAAAACATCGTTTAGTCGAATCTTCATATCCACTCCTTTCTCCCAGACAGTTATGTTCCAGGTAGGAATCGAAGACATCTAGAATGTTCAAATTCCCAGATAGGGACTCCACACCACAGACTAAAAAGCCCAGACTGGAAATTCGAGGCAGAATATTCCTAAAGTACTTTTTCATCCTAGCATAGGTAGCGAAAAAAGGCAAACCATCTAACAAACAAAAACATTCCAATTAAATAACTATTTTCGCACCATTCATGACGCATCATTATAAACAAAAATTTTTGCGAGCTTTGCCCGTAAAAATTTTCACTCTCTTTCTCTTTTCGTTGGGACTTTTCTCTTTTTCAAAGAGAAAAGTCCCACTAAAGAAGTTCGCCCTAGAAATATTATACTAACTCAGGAAAAACGATTTCTAGGGATGAAATTCAAGGATGTGGCGAAGCGCGGAGGATGGCTGGGCTTAATGCCCTGCCTCCGAGCACTGGAGCCACAGACGAAGAAGTTCACCCTAGAAATCATTTTTCCTACATGCGCGGTGCAAGCTCTTGCGTATAAACCGTATTCGCCTGCGTATATCGACTCGCCTGCTCAAAAGCCCACATATATACAAATGGATTAAGGTTAAACACTTCTGCCGGCGTAGAAGAACCCATTTCTTTCAAATCTTGCGTCGGTGTAATATCCTTGCCATCGCCCATTTTATAAATCGTCCGGTTCGGAATCAACTTTCCCGCCAATATCGGACCATTCACCAACAACGTCTTATTGCAAACCTCATTCACAATATCGTTATTATTGTTCATATCGTTAATGTTATCTTTAATATCACCTCCGCTATAATGCCCACACGTATTCACTACTCCACTATTCCCCATCTTCCTGTTCGCCACCTGTTCATCTCCCAATGCTACCAACATCGCATCAATCTGCGTCACACTCGCATCTATCCTAATATTATTCGCAATAATAATCACATTCTTCAACTTTCTAATATCTGAAATCCCTTCCTTGTTTCGCTCCCCAACTTTCAACTCACTATCATTACTCGTACAACTCCCTTCACCAGTACCGACACAAATATTTCCCGCAATCGTCGCCGTCCCATTCACTATAACCACTCTCGTCGTACCAGTTTCTTCATCTAAAGGTATATTCCGACTAGTAATATTAGCATCGCTACCAAAATACTCATATCTTCCCGGACTCACACTATTCACTTCCGCCAACCTACATTTATTCATCCCCTCAACTACCTCATCATGACAACTAGCATCAGGATTCTGCGGCATATATCTCAACAACAACTTCTCCACCATATCCTTCGTCGCCGACTCAATTCCCGAATCAATCAGTACCTTACTACTACCGCTACCACTACTCAATCCCACGGATGACTGGCACGTCGCCCCATCACCAACATTCGCAATCGACACTGGCGAAAGCGTACAATAATAACCATTATATCTATCGTATTTCATCCCTATCCCTCCCAACCGTGAACTCGACGCAAACCCTGATGAACTGCCACCTTGAATAAAGCTTGTCTCTGACCATGATCCAAACACCCTCTCACCCGTCCTCTCCACAGTCTCATGAGTTTGTGGACTAGGAGTTGGCTCATACTCAATATTGGGCTCAGGGGTAGGAATAGGCGTCGGTGTCGGAGTTGGAGTTGATGGATCTGGAATATCAGTCCGTATAATACGCACATTTAAATCATATGTATCAGAATAATTCTGGCCCACAACATTAATATAAACAGTTGACCGATAATCAGTGCAGTTGTAACCACAATTCCTTACCACCGTAGCCGATCTAGTAAAATTATGTATATTAAAGGTCAATGGCACCCCTATCCAACCACTCGACCAAGACCAAAGACCACCAATTTTACCTCGATTAAGCGTGTTTACAATCCTAGGAAAAATGAAGCTCACTTGATCCCAAAGATTAGAACATCCCGCCTCATCACCGTGTCCTCCACTAGTAAATTGTACGCATCTCGCATCCATATTTCCAAGATTACCTTGAGCAGATTGTATCCAAGCGCCTCGCAAATAGATTGTACCAAAAGCAGTAGCCTGCCCATTCCAATTAAAGCTACTCGAAGTACTAGCAACAGCGTCAGATATATTATCATTCGCCACACTATTTATCCAAGTCAACCCCACTGCACCTTCTAGCCCTTGTCGATAATTTTGGTAGATGTGACTACAGGCATTTACAACATTAAAATTCATAGAACCCGGCCACCCCTGTGACCCATCCAGATTACTACAGTTTCCAATACTTGCCGATGCAAAAACCTCTCCTCTCAGCGAAACACCTAAAAAAATCGCCAATAATGCACCGAGAAAAACTTTTCTACTCATTTTCAGCTCCACTGTTATCAGGAATTTCACTTATATATCCCTCGTCAATCTGGCGCTGATACATCAACTGATAATAAGTCTCGGCTTTATCCCTCGATCCATAATAATCTTCCCATCTCGCCAATCTCTCCGCCGAAGCAATCGTCGGATAAGTATTCTCCGCTTGCAAACTCAGCTCACCCATTAATGCAATATTGTCTTTATTTTCATCCTCCATCAACATATAAGCGATTAAATCTATTTCGCGCAATAATAAATATGCTTTCTCATTATCACTACTTCGCGCATTAATCAACTTTTCGTATTCAGACCCCGCATCCTCTAAGCTAATTTGTGACGAAATAACCCGTTCATCAATATTTTCTGCCTGTTTATGTAATTCAGCCAACGCGACCGATTCTAGTCCATAATAAACATACATATTATGTAGTCGATCTTCATTCGTCATCTCCGACGAAGTTTTTGTCTGAACTTTTGATACTCTATCTATAATTTCCCCGTCCTGTGATTGTCGTGATTCCATCTCGGCTTCAATATCCGCGCTCACGACAACTCTGTTCTTCCCAAAAAATGTCAGATAAACCCCAATCCCTGCAAAAACCAACACAGCAACACCAATAACTCCGCCAATAGCAATATAATACGATTTCTTCGACGATAGCGTCTTCGTTTTTGGTAACGCTGCTGCCTCAGGATTACTTACCGCAGCTTCCGACCCCACCACCGGCTCAACAACACTCCCCACCTCACTCGGCTCGCTCGCAACAGGTTCCATATTCCCCCCATTCATATCCGGCATCCCAGCACCACTAATCTCTGTCCCGTTCACATCCGACACACCACTATTAGTCGCATCATTCGCAGTTAATTCCCCACTCCCCACCACATTTTCACCACCAATCACCTCAGGTCCATTCCCCACCGGCGCCCCCATATCAACCCCCGTCCCACCCTCAGTAAGACTATTTTCTCCTCCTAATCCCGCAACTTCAGGGCGGGTTCCTTCCATCCCATCATTCATACTATCATTTTACATAAGCACAAACAAAAAAGCAAGCATTTTATTTAATTTTTCCCACTCCCTCAATTCACTTCCGCAATTCACTAAAATTCCTGCTCTCTACGCACAACCATTGCTAAAGCTAACTGCCAAACCACGCTTTATGTTTTTCGAAAGATTCTTCTCCTACCTAATCCCCCTCCATATACAACCACAACTGCAAAACTCATCCCACCAAAAGTCCCGCTCTTCGCGGGACTTAAATTTATAATATCTAAATAAATCTTCTTGGCTAGACACCGTTTAGGTTAATTTATAATTTTACATTTCTCTTCCTTAATTTTTTACTACCTAGCACCTACACAGAGAGAAAAGACTTAAAAAGAAAGGCTTATTTTTGTTATAAACTGAGCGAAGCGAGAAACTGCTTCGCTCGTACTTCTCTCTCTGTTAAGGTGCTAGATTTAATTTTTAACTTTTACTATTTACGCATTTTCGGCTAAGAACTTATCAATCTCCTCCGCTCTTAGCGCCCCCACCCCCACTAATTTTAATGATTTAATTTTCTTAATCGCTTCTTTCGATACTTCATCTTTCGATTGGTATCCACGTTCGTTTTTAAAAAATCTTAATTCCCCTACCATCTTTTATTTTTCCTTGTTTAGTTTTTATTTTATGAATCCCACCAGATCCCCCCAATTTTTTATTTTTCTATCTTATAGACTTTTTTCCTGTTTATTTTTTAATAATGCTTGTTAGATTTTTGTTTTTGTTGTCTAACTTGTTTTAATACTATCACACTTTTCCATATTTGTCAATAACAATTATGCTTATTTTTCTACCTTTTGTCAATTCTTCCCTGTTCCCTACCCAAATTTTGCCCCAATAAACCTGTATTTTTCTTTTTTTGTTCGTAATTGGAAAATTATAATGCGTAAGGAGAGAAAATCGTCAAGGATTCGGAAATTCCAACGAATTCCCCCACTTTGCGTACACACGCCACCTTTTCCTTTCGCCACCAACGCGGCTTACTTTAGCTAGACAAGTGCGCTTCGCACACTTGTCGTATGCACCCACCATTGCACTTTTTTCTCGCCATCACCACAGCCTCCTTTAGCTAGCCAATGTGCCT
>JAUNQQ010000014.1 GCA_030536095.1 Candidatus Saccharimonadota bacterium | reverse complement strand
CCAGCACTAATAATTGAGAAAGGTGCTTTCATAGTCGCAGCGACCTCTGCAATAATGGCTTCACTTCCGCTATTCCCTAACACCGTCATCCCATACTTCGTATAAAGTAAGTTATACCAACTCCTATCTCCATCATCTCTCGGTAATTCCCAGTTTACCGGACAAACCGAGTTCACTCCATCTTTATTAATCATTACATAAGTTAACGACCCCGCCGATGCTGCATACGCGTTATAGTAATTTCCATAATATTGCGCTTGTCCATCCCCATCATCCATCTTTATATTGCCTACATCAGTCCCCGTTCCCGTCTGTCCACTCGCTTCGTTACTATAACTTCTCGCGTACTCCGCATAAACATTATTGTTTACGAAATAATTCGCCGACTCTGTCTCTACATCCACTCCATTTAGTCCAAAGTGCCTATAAGCCTTAGGTATTTCATATCCACTCGTCGCTCTTGTTCCCTGCGCGTCCACATACGGACTTCCCCAAGAAATACCAAATCCATAACGTATGTACTGGTTATCTCCAGCATCTCCCGTCCCCTTCTGCGTATCCGCAAATGGTGTCCAAGAAATCACCCCAGTTGAAGAATCTGTGTTATACACCCCTAATGGATTTACCGTCCCCTGTAAATCATTCGAAATAACCCGTACTGGCGTCGTCGTGCCATCCCAACCTATACCCGTATCCATGTTATAATTGATATCGCTATCCAAACTTGTCAATGCTACACTATCATCCAATGTCAACCGTAAATTATCCGCCATCCAGCAGTTTCCGTCCGCTAATTTCCTCACCCGATAAACGTGATTTGTATTCCTCGCATCTTTCAGACTAACCTCCGGCACATTCGTCACCGCCTGATAATCTCCTCCAGCGATTGTCCCAGTATACGCCGCCGGTACCGCCACTTCATTACACGCCTTCGCCGTAAACTGTTGCATCGTATATTTACCTGGATTACTTTCCATATCCGCCCACGGAATATAATAGGAATAACCATTATTCTTCGTATATGTCCCGTAATCGCCCACTGTCGCCACCACGTCATACGTCCCATATCGCTTCATTGTCGGCGTATCACAGGCAATACTAATCGGTCCCATACTCCCTTCATCAATTGTCGGTCCAATTACGGTTACATTAGAACATGTTTCCCCACCAACTGTCACCGTTGCGCTACCATCCTGTATCAGCTTATTCACTAGTTCGCTACTTCCATAGATCTTTGTCTCAACCGTAATTCGTCCTTCCCCGCTACCAGACCCATCCAGTGTCTTCTGGTATTCTGGTGCCACCGAAACTTCTCCCGTACTCGGACTTGCTTCTGCCAGTGCCGTATAAACCACTGTCCCTTTATATTCTCCCGCCGCTAGTGTTGTATTCGCCTTAATTCCATAAAAGACATAATAATTGCTTGTCGCTTCCTGTCCGGATGTATTCGTTCCACCTGCAATCATCGCCTCACTTCCTGCTGCCGGAACCGCCGCGAATTTATTGTTTAAATCTATACTGCTTTCCGTTGGTTTAATATTACTCATCCCATCCGAAATCTTCTTACTAGACGTAATATAGGCCGGATCAAATCCATATCCCGCTACCTTTGATGGTGCATTTGCATCTTTTGGTACCGCAAATCCCCAAGTATTCATTTCTAACTTTACCGGTGTCTGAGTTGAACCACTAACCGCGTTAAAATAACATCCGGTTGTTGCTTCCGCTTGTTCACAGTATTCACCACTTGCCGTAGAGGTATAGTTTACTAATTTCTGGCTAGAATCTTTCATTCCAATATAAACTTTATAACCCGAAGAATTTGTTTGAACCTGCAATTTATCGTATTCTATCGCTACAGAACCCGTATCCGGTGCTCCCGTTAGAGACATCCGGACTTCTCCCGGTGTCTGTGCGTCTGTTCCAAAGGAGGCAATGTTTATTGAGTATCCAGTATTACTATAATTTATATTAAGGTCTGTTGCAGCATTGCTTCTATCCGCCGGCGTAAAAGCACTCGCCGAAACTAGCGCTACGAAGAATGCCATAAAAAATACCGCGGAATATGCCCCGGCTTTCTGGAAAATTTCTTCTCGTTTGCTATTATCACCAATTTTCCCGATAGCCTTCGCACCAACTATTTTTTTGGCTTTTACGACGGATTCCATCTTTTCGGTTCTTCTATTTCTCCCCTCACCCTTTTTCTTCATGACCCTCTCACCTCCTTCCTTTTATTATTGTGGGAAGTCGTCACCTTGGTGTCATGATAAAGTGACGACTCCTTTTGTCCTAAGTCTCTTCAAGAGACAACACATTTTTATTCTGATAGTGTCATTCAGTCCGAGAATTATCTCAAAGGGAGCCAAGAGACAATTTTCGATTTTAAGCCAAGGCGCTTTAAAGTCTTTTTACTTTTTAGCGCCATATCGGCGGAGGTTCACTTTTTATTTTTGCAACTTTGCGCTTATTCTTACAAAGCTTCTGCAATAAAAAGCGACACCGCACTGGTGTCTTATGCCATTATTAATTCCTCTGGATGATTCGCAACCATAGCAATTATGTGCGATGTCGCAGCTAACTATTGTTGTGAATCAGGATATAAAAATATCCAGGACTATAATAATAACATAAGACGCTCTCATTATAGCATGCTTATGTTTTTGAAGTCAAGAAGTTTTTATAAAAAATAATCCCACGAGGGGATGCATATAAATGGTGACTTCTGCGGGATTCGAACCCGCGATTGCCTGGATGAGAACCAGGAGTCCTGGACCACTAGACGAAGAAGCCTTGCTAGTATTATAACATAGCGGGGAGATAAAAGCAATAATAAAATTATAGGGCCTAAAGCGAGACGACAAGATTTCTAATCTGTTCCTTAGAGAGGTTCTTACCGATGGACTTTGTCTGGTAAAGAATTCCGCCGTTGATCCAAGCTGCGGCGTCATTGTCATAATAGACTGTAATTCCCTGTTCGCGGAGAGTGACAAATTCGGACGAAAAATTGCGTTTAACATAATTGTTAAGGAGGGCGGTGGTATCCCAGGAAGTAGATTCTTCGGAAAGAGTAAAGGAGGAATCATCGGGGCCATCAAAGGTTAGGACGATGCGTTTTCCGTCATCGGATGTGACACTAGAGAGAGAATAGTCGCGCGGGGCGTAGTTAGGGTAGCTGGCGCTGATACCGGTTTGCATGGCGGCGACTTTTACGGAGATGTCTGGCATATTTAGATTAACGAAATATGCGATAGCGCCGACAACGGCGAAAGAACAGATTGATGCAAAAAGTAAATTACGGAATGTATGGGATTTGTTTTGGGCCGGAGCGGCCTGTGTTTTCTTCATAAATATTGACCTCGATTATGCTTATATATTATTTTAATGGTTATTATTGGAAAAAGCAAGAGCAATTTTAGGAAATATTTTTAGATAGATACGAGAAATATATTATAAAATTGAATTAAAAAATGTCAAAGCTAGTTTCTGATAGAATGGAAAAATGCGTGAAAAAAGTCTTGACAACGCTAGATGTGGGGGGTTATAATCATTTCAGACACTAAATGTAGGGTCTATCCACGAAAAATAAATAGAGAGAATTGGGAAAAATGGGGGACAAAATCGGGAGATTCATCCATAAATAATAAACCTAATGAACATAGGAGGTATTTTATTATGTTCACAAAAATTAAGAAACGCGATGGAAATATCGTAAGCTTTAAAAAAGAGAAGATTACGGATGCGATTGCGGGAGCGGGGGCGGATACGGGGGAATTTAAGCGAGCGCGAGCGGAGCAGTTAGCGGACAAAGTTGAGAAAGAGTTGCAGGAAAACGTGATGGACCGGATTCCGTCGGTTGAGCAGGTGCAAGACACAGTTGAGAGGGTCTTGATGGAATCGAGTTTTAAGCGGACGGCGAAGGCATATATTACTTATCGGCAGGATCGGTCGAAGACGCGGGAGGCGAAGACGGACTTAATGAAAGCATATCGGACGATTGCGGTGGTAGATGCAACGGATGATCATACGAATGTGAAGCGGGAGAATGGGAATATTGATGATAATTCGGCGATGGGCAAAATGCTCAGGTTTGGGTCGGAGGGGGCGAAGGTGTTTGCGAAATTAGCGTTAATGAAACCTGAGATTGCGGAGGCGCATGAAAATGGCGATATTCATATTCACGATTTGGACTTTTGGGCGACAGGGACACTTACTTGTTGTCAAACGGATGCGTCGAAGTTGTTTGATAATGGCGGGTTTAATACGGGGCACGGACATCTCCGGACGCCGAATTCGATTGGAAGTTATGCGGCGCTCGCGGCGATAATTTTACAGGCAAATCAGAATGAGCAACACGGTGGACAATCGTTTTCGAAGTTTGATTATGATATGGCGCCAGGGGTAGATAAGACTTTTCGAAAGGCACTAAAAAGAAATCTAAAGCGGTATGAGGATTTTAATGAAAAAAAGGTAAAGGTGGAAATTCCGGAGGATGTGAAATATGGAGATGATGAGGCGCTGAAGAAGGCGAAGGTTCCGGCGAGCGTAATAAAGGCGGCGAATGAAGATACGGAAAAGGCAACGTATCAGGCGATGGAAGGGTTTATTCATAACCTAAATACGATGCATTCGCGGGCAGGAGCGCAGGTGCCGTTTACGTCGATTAACTTTGGGACGGACACATCGGCGGCGGGGCGATTAGTGTCGCGAAATTTACTCGAGGCGACGCAGGCGGGATTGGGACATGGTGAGACACCGATTTTCCCAATTTCGATTTTTAAGGTGAAGGAAGGGGTGAATTATAATCCGGAAGACCCGAATTATGATTTATTTAAGTTAGCAATGGAAGTTTCGGCGAAACGGCTGTTTCCGAATTTTGAATTTATTGATGCGCCGTATAATTTGGCGAAATACGATCCAAAAGATCCAAATACAGAGGTGGCGACGATGGGATGTCGAACGAGGGTTTATGCGTCAGTGTTTCCAGAATCAGATGGAAAGACGGCGGGTCGCGGAAATCTAAGCTTTACCACGATAAATTTGCCGAGAATTGGAATTAAGCACGGAATTTGTTTTGGCGAACGGAAAGAGGCGGATTGGAAGGGATTTTATCGCGAACTGGATGAGAAGATGGAACTTTGTCGGGAAGAATTACTGGAGCGGTTTGATTTTCAGGCAAACCAGCACGTTCGAAATTTCCCGTTCCTGATGGGGCAGGGTAACTGGTTTGGGTCGGAGAAGTTAGGGCCGAATGATAATTTGCGTGATGTAATTAAACACGGAACTTTGTCGATTGGGTTTATTGGATTGGCGGAGACGCTGGTGGCGCTCGTAGGTGAACATCATGGGGAAAGTGATGAGGCGGAGCAGCTCGGAATTGATATTATTTCACATATGCGTGAGAAATGCGATGAATATTGTAAGAAATATCACCTGAATTTTTCACTGCTCGCAACGCCGGCGGAGGGGCTTTCCGGACGATTTACGCGGATTGATGCGCGGGAATTTGGGAAAATTAAGGGGGTGACGGATCGGGAATACTATACGAATTCGTTCCATGTGCCGGTTTATTATCCAATTTCGGCGTTTGAGAAAATTGATAAGGAGGCGCCGTTCCATGCGCTGTGTAATGCTGGACATATTAGTTATATTGAGCTAGATGGTGACCCGTCGGATAATATTGAGGCGTTTGAGGCAGTAATTCGGCACATGCATGATATGGGGATGGGATATGGGTCGGTAAATCATCCGGTAGATCGGGATCCGGTTTGTGGGTTCTCGGGGATTATTAAGGGAAAGAGGTGTCCGGCATGTGGGCGGACGGAAGATGAAGTGCCGTTTGAGCGACTAAGGCGAATTACGGGATATCTAGTGGGGACGCTGGATCGGTGGAATGATGGGAAAAAGGCGGAGGAACATGACCGCGTAAAACATTCGGTTGGGTCGTCGAGCTGGGGTGATGATATGGACGAGAGTGAGGAGGAATTTTCGGCGAAGCATAAGGGTGGAAAGAAGGTGAAAGTGGCGGATAAGAACGGGGTGTATTCGAAGCAGGAGAAGGCAGCGAGGGAGAGGCTGAAGGCGAAGCAGGGGGCGATGGAAGGCAAGAGATAAAATCATTTCTAGAGCGAATTTCTGCGTCTGGCGCTTTGCGCCAGACCGGCGTCGCGCGCTCGAGAGAAAATGCGAGCATTTTCTCTGCTCGCTTTGCTAGCCGGCCAGTGGCTGTGGGGCTCGGAGGGTAGGGCAATAAGCCCAACCCATCCTCACTCCTCGCCACTTCCTTGAACTTCATCCCTAGAAAATCATTTTTAGTTAATATTTAGCGAGAAGGAGAATCGAATGAAGATTAGATTGGCAGGGCCGATTGAGAGTGATAGTATTGTGAATGGGCCAGGGTTGCGGGCGGTGGTGTGGACGCAAGGATGTCCGATTCATTGTCCTGGCTGTCAGAATCCAGAGGCGTGGGATCCGGAGGGGGGAGTGGAGGTTTCGACGGAATGGGTTTGCGAAGAATTGGCGAAATTAAGGGGACAGCAGGGGGTGACGTTTTGTGGGGGTGAGCCGAGTTTTCAGCCGGAGGCGTGCGTGGAGATTGCGCGATTTGTGCGGAAGGAATTGGGATGGGATGTGTGGAGCTTTTCGGGGAGGACTTATGAGGAGCTGAAAAAACGCGGTGGGGCGGAGTGGGAATTCGTAAAAGAGTTGGATGCGCTGATTGATGGGCCGTTTATTTTGGCGAAACGGGATTTGACCGTGAAATTTCGAGGGAGTCGGAACCAGAGGATTGTACATCTGAATAAAGGAGAGATTACCGAGATTGAGGCGGAGGAATAGCAACTACCTTTTTAATAAAAGCCCCTTCCGGATGGAAGGGGCAAGATTAGCGAGAAGCTAATCGAGGAAAATCTGATCTTTGCGACGCATTCCGCCGCGGAGTTTTTTGTCGTCCCATTTAAAAATATATTCTCGACTTCCGCGTCCAGGGAGAGTAAAACCGAGCATTTCGGTTGCGCCCATTAGCGCATGAATACAGGTTTTTGTTCCAGAGCAGAACGAAACAGAAACAAGCCACATATTTTTTCCACGGAAAAACTCACGATCGGTTGTTTCGGCCATACAGTTTAGCCGCGTTAGAAAAGCTACGACTTGAGGGGTGGGAAGATCGAGGTAAACTGGAGAGCCAAGAATGATGTCGGTTGCAGGACGAATGGTATCAATTGTATTTTCTAGGAAGGATTGATTATTTTGCTGAGAACAGTAGGGGGAAAGTGATGAGCAAGAATTACAACCAATACAGCCTGAAAAGTCGCTAGGAATTTTTAGATATTCACAACTAAAATCTTCACTGGTTTCCATGGCGCGTTTTTTGAAAAAATCTCGTTCGGCCATTAGTGCCTTATAGGTATTGCTAGCGCTATCAGGCCTCGGGCTGCCATTGATAAAGACCGCTTTCATCGAAAACCTCCTTTAATTCTAGGAACCGCAGATGTAGTGTATCTTCGATTGCAAATTTTCGGATATTCTGATTGTAATAATCGGAATTATACCAAACCCACTGATAATGATATAGATTATATTCATCCCACCTCCTCAAATCAGGGTTTTTCTCGAGAAAAGCTGATTTTGAATCATAGGATTTAAAATCAGCTCGCGAGACGAGATGTTTATACCTTTCCCAGATTTCAGTGCCGCGGAATGGCATGAGAAAATTGCCGCAAACCATTTCAGGATTAAGATCGTGGAATCTAGATAGTAGTCGCGCATAAAATGTATTTGACTTTTTCTTAGAGTTGACCTTTATGGGGTCAACAATGAAAGAAAGATAGACATAAATTCCGTACTTATGAAAGAGTGCACAGGTTCTGTCGAGATCGCGGTTCTTGCCATATGATACGGTGATATCTTCTAGCCCCAAGCAAACCATGTAGACGCCGCATTTTTTCATGTATCTCACGTTCTCTTCTGTACAGAGGTTAGAAGACGCGAAAAGATAAATTTTTGCGCCTAGTTGTGAAATTATGGCAAGCTTCTCTTTCCAATCCCTTTGGAGTGGAAAGTTTTCATCACGAATAAAGATGAATTTTGCGCCAAACCGACTAAGGTAATTTATTTCCTCTTGGACGAGAGACAATGGTTTCTGAAGAATATGATCGCACATTAGTGGCGAACAACAGAAATCACATCTAAACGGGCAGCCTTGAGAAGTATTAATGCTCGTGACGACATCATCGGGTTGCTTATCTGGTATGATTTGTTGATTAAGGTGGACATCATATAAATCGTAACGCGGGATGCGCCAGTTTCTTGTTATGCCACTAACGATATTTCCGGGTTGCGCGATACTTTCATAGAAGCTGTCGCAAGGGCCGGTAATAACTTTATGGCAATAGGGAAGAAATTCTTCAGGGTTAATAGTTGGCTCGTATCCGCCGCAAATAATCTTATTTTTGTCGTGATGTTCGGCCCATTCGATAAAATCATCCATACCGGTAATGTAGATGCTACACGCGAACCAGACTACCTGGTCGTCGCGATAGGTGGAATCGTACTGATTGAGTATATATTTCACCTCCACATCGTCAGTGTCGTCAGGAACAACGGTAAGGATGGACGGTTCTAGGCCGAGATTAAGATTTTGCTGAGGGAAAGTCATAGCAAGAATATACTTCATAGGATTTTCCTTTCTGGCAAAGAGCGCGAAAACAATTCGTATTTTTATTATACTATATTTTTTCAGATAAATCAAGACATGCGGGTTATTTATCCCAAGAGAAGCCTTCGCCGAAATGTCCCCATTCGGCGGTTTTAGCGTAGATGGGACGCTTTAGATCGAGAGCTTTAATGATTCCGCGTGGAGATAAGTCGTATTTTTCGGAGGGGATTTCTTCGGAGTCACCATCAATAACGACAGTACGTTCGAGCGGCTGATCAAAGCCAATAGCATAGGCAAGGCGGACATAAACTTCGTGAGCTTTTCTTTCGCGGAGATAATCAACGGCGATTCGGCGAGCAATATAAGCAGCGGAACGGTCGACTTTTGAAGGATCTTTTCCAGAGAAGGCGCCACCACCGACTGGGATGGATGGGCCGTAATTATCAACGGCAAGCTTTCGGCCAGTGAGACCAGAGTCGGCATCAAAACCGCCAAGATTCCAGTCGCCAGCCGGATTGATATGGTAGGCGCGGATTTCTTCGCCGTCGAAAAATTCTTCGACGCGAGCGCGGAGGTCTTTTTCGGAGACATTTTGAAAAGAGGCAACAACGGAATCAATTTTATCGCCGTCCAGGGTTACCTGAGTTTTGCCGTCATACGGGTATTTTTCGTAAATAAACTGACAAAGACGACGAGAGAGGACGACTTCGCGCGGAAGCATTTCTTTAGTTTCATCTGTGGCAAAACCAATCATAATTCCCTGGTCACCAGCACCGCCAGTATCAACACCGCGAGCAATTTCGGGGGATTGCTGGACAATATTAACATAAACTTTTAGGTTATCTCCGGCGATTTTGTGGGCGAGTTTTTCGGCATCGACATTTTTAGCAGTAGTGGTTACTTCGCCAGCAATAAAGATTTCACCGTGACCACCAGCAATGTCGATGGCGACACGAGAATCTTTATCCTGTTCCAGATAAGCATCGAGCAGAGCATCGGAAATGCGATCGCAGAGTTTATCAGGGTGTCGCGGCGAAACAGATTCGGCCGTGCGAAAACCAGATAGGTTTCTTAGTGGATTAGTTGATATATTTGTAGATTTAGCCATATCCTTTCCTTTCTTTAGAGTGGGGTTTCTCTTTTTTAAAAGAGAAAAGCCCCAACGAAAAGAGAAAACTATACGGTCAAGAAATCAGGCACATGTCCTAATTTCTTGACGAAATTATTGCGTATTATCCAGGATGCTATGATGGGATTCGAAGTAGCTTTTTGCTAGGAATTAGCATTGACGGTCTGGATGTTTTCTCTTTCCGATTAAATGTGTTATGTTAAGGTAGGCTTATCATAACACGAATATGATATAATGTAAATATGAAAATTGCGATTTTTACGGATGCGTATATTGATGCGACAGGTGGAATTCCGAACGCAATTAGGGCGCAGGCGGACGAATTAGAACGACAGGGGCATATAGTAAAAATATTTTGCCCGGGGCAAGCGAGTGTGGATTCGCGGGTGGTTTTGATTGCGACACATAAGGAATTGAGAATTGCAGGGTCGCCGGTGGCGAAGAGGCCAGAGGTAGTGGAGACAGAAATTCTAAAACAATTTCCGGATTTTGGAAAGGAGTATGACATAATTCATGTGCATTGGGAAGCGAGCTGTTCTCTGGCGGGAATGCGACTAGCGAAAAGATTTCGGATTCCGCTAGTGGTGACGATGCATGGGCGAGAAGATATTGGACTGACGGCGTATATACCGAGAGGATTGAGGAGTCTTGTTGCATGGATGATTACGACTGCGCAAAAGCGTTATATTCCGTATATAGTAAAAATATCACGAGATGATTATTTGGCAAAAAATTATATGCAGCGGAAAATGTGGGAAATGATGGTGAATCAGGCAAATTTTGCGGATGTGGTGATTACGCCATCGGAGCATTTTCGAAAAAAGCTGGAGCATTATGGGGTGAAGCGGAAGATTGTGGCGATTCCGACGGGGGTGGCGGATGAAGTGATAGAAAAGATAAAAGCGGAGAAGAAAAAGTCGCGGGGCGAGCTACGGATTTTGTGGAATTCGCGAATTTCGCCGGAAAAGCGGATTATGGCGCTGTTGCTGGCACTGAAGGAGATGAAGGAAAAATATTTTTTGGGAGTATTTGGTGATGGGGGCGATAAACAGCAGGCGGAAAAGTTTGTGGCGGAAAATGGGATAAATGCGGAGTTTTATGGGGGTGTGGAATACGATGAAATGATTGACAAAATGCGAGATTATGATGTGGTAGCGATGATGTCGTATGATTACGATACGCAGGGGCTGACGATTGATGAAGCGGAGGTGATGGGGATGCCGGTGGTGCTGGTGGATAAAAATCTGACGGAGAATTTGCCAGAAGGTGGTTATGTTTTAGTGGGGGAGTTTAATAAGGGGAAGGAGAGTGGAGATTTTTGTCGGGGGCGAAAGCCGGCGAGTGAGACGGAGGTGGCGGCAGCGTTGGATGAGCTTGCGAAAAATCCGGAGAAGGTAGCGAAGATGAGGGAGGTTTTATTGAAACATAGAGATGAAGTGCGGGAGTCGCGGCGGATTAAGCGGATGATTGGGGTGTATCGGGAGCTAATAGAAAAATCCCCCTGAAGTATCAGGGGGACGAGTGAACCTCCTAGCAGGCGGAGAAGGCCATCGCCAGAATCCAAAGGAAGTGCTCGGCGAGCGAGGCGGATGCGGCGATGAATGTTACGGCGATTATAACCGCAGCCATAATGATAGTGTGGTTGCGGCGAACTTGCTCGGCTTCGCGACGGCGCTGAATGCGGTCGGCGTGCTTCGCCTCATAGTCGTGGTTGCTGCTTGTCTGGCGACGAGTGGGGCGCTGACCTTGGGCGAGCTGGATGTTGCGGACAGTGGCAGTATGAGTGGTCATGAAAGGATCCTTTCTGCTATAGGAGGTATCTTAATGTGCGCCCCCAATTTTCTGACTCTATTATAACACGAGAGGCGCTTTTTGTCAATACGTTTATGCTTATTATTGCGCCATTACAAGATATTGAGAATATGATGGATGTAGGGGTTTACAAAATCATAGTTTTGTGGTATTATATAGTTGGCGAGTAAAAAGAAGGGGGAGAGTATGAAAAAGTATTACATCGCGGATTTTTTAACAATTTTAGAATTGATACTGACGGTGGTGATATTTTATCTAGGGCTGCGACCAGATATTTCGACGGGTGTGGCGTCGTTTGTGATTTTGGCTGCGGAATTATGCGACGCGTTCGACGGAATTGCCGCGCGGACATGGCGGTATCCGGATGAGCCGGGAAAATATCCATGGCGGAAATATGCAACAATATACGATATATTGTCTGATATTTTACTAATTGGGGTGACATTATGGTATATTGTTACGGTGGCTTTGCCACAATCAGACTTGTGGGCAATGTTCTTATTTTGGAATCTAGTATTAATTGGTGTGTTGGCGGCGGCATCGGTTGAGTTTATTACTATTGAGATGACGCAGCGAGGCGAAAAAGCGCGAGCGGATAAGATTGCAGTATGGCGGCGACGGATAATTTATGTTCCGGCGGTGGTAATTACGATCGTTTGGCCGCTGTTTACATCGGGTTGGGGTTTCTGGTGCAATATGGCGATTCTTATTCTATATGTAATGATTGGGGTGGCGATATTTCGGCTTAAGCAAGATAGGTGGAGCCAGAGATTTACTAAGTAGTATTAACTTCTAAGATTTTATAGCGGGCGCGAAGGCGTCCGCTTTTCATATTAGAAAAGAGCGGCAGCGGTGGCTTCGAGTGGTTTTTTAGGATTATAGAGATTTAGAGCGGTAATTTTTGTGGCAAGAGAACCGAACCAGAGAGAAAGCGGAGAATAATTGGTGAGGGAGATATTGGTGGTGATGATTTTGCCACTATTTGCAATGATAATTTCGTCGGAATGGAAGGTGATGAGAGTGGTGGGGTAGCTGAGGGTGAATTTGTGGAGCGTATCAATAACAGAGAGGAGAGGCATAGAAAGCATAAGAACTTTTGGGTAATAGAGTGTGCGGAGGAGTTTTTGGATCTGAGCGAGGGAGGCGAAAATGAAAAGCTGAGGGTGGTTTATGAGCGAAGACATCTCGGGAAGGAGCGTGTCGAGCGAGTCGCGGGCGAGGAGGATGGGCAGGTCGATACGTTTTAGGGAATCGGCGAGAGCGACAGTGGTTTCGGAATTTTTGGTGAGTTCGCCAGTAAGGAAAATGAAGTTGGATTTTTCGAGAGTCTGGGTAATGAGTGGGGACTTTCCGAAGGAGCCGGAAGTGGTCGAGGGGAGAAAAGTAGTGTTTTCGAGCGGAGGGAGATTATTGCGCAGAGCATCGGGAAGGATGATTTCGGCGGTTTTTATGGGAAAAGAAGAGAGGAGTTCTTCGGCGATTTTTATGGTGGCGGAAAAGGAACTGGAATTTCCGCCAAGAATAGAGACATAGCCGGATTTTTGTTCGGGAATATTCCATTTATAATCGTTAAAAAGTGGCTTTTCCTGCTTTGTCCAATAAGCGAGATCTTTAGGAATTTCGGCAAAATTTCTAGAGCGAGGATTTTTAGGTGAAATTTCAGCAAAATCATTAGACATAATTAGAACTCCAAAGTAATACTAATAGGGCAATGGTCGGAGCCGAGAATATCATCATGGATGGTGGCGGAGAGGAGATGTTTTTTGAGACGGGAGCTAATGAGAAAATAATCAATCCGCCAGCCGACATTATTTTCGCGGGCGTGACCCCAATGTGACCACCAGGAATATTGGATTTTTTCGGGGTGTTTCTCGCGGAAAGTATCGAGAAGGAAGGGTGTATCCTGGGAAGTCTGACTAGATAGAAGATTAGTAAAATCTTCGCGTTCTTCATCGGTGAAGCCGGCATGATGATGATTAGTATTCGGGCGAGCGAGGTCAATTTCTTTATGGGCGACATTAAAATCACCGCAAACGACGACGGGCTTTTTAGAATCGAGCTCGCGGAGAAAAGCGGAAAAGGCTGGACCCCAGAGATTTTTGCGAAGAGGAAGGCGAGAGAGGTCGGGCTTTGAGTTGGGGACATAGACGTTAACGAGATAGAATTCGGGAAGTTCGAGCGTGAGGACGCGGCCTTCGGAAAGTGGCGAGCCGTAAGTGTCTTCGATGGGCTTTTCGGGGGTAAAATCGGAATTTACTTCGAGCGGGGGGATTTTGGTAAAAGTGGCAGTGCCGGAATAACCGGGACGGTCGGCGGAATTCCAAAATTCTTCGTAATTTTCAAAATCAGTTTCAGCCTGACCAGGTTTCGCCTTGGTTTCTTGAAGACAGAGAAGTTCGGGAGAAAAAGTGCTTATTAAATTCTGGAGCGCACCCTTTTTTAGGACGGAGCGAATACCGTTGACATTCCAGGAAAAGATGTTGTAAGATTTTTTAGTAGGTTTCATTAGGTCAGTCTCCGGGCGGCCTCACGATCAAGGTCTTTTTTCTTAATAGTATGGCGCTTATCGTAGGACTTCTTCCCTTTTCCGAGAGCAATGACAAGTTTTATATGGCGACCACCGGCAAGGAGTTTTGTTGGAACAATAGTCATACCGGATTCCTTACGTTTTTCAAGGTCGGAGATTTGTTTCTTAGTGGCGAGAAGACGGATATTGCGAGCGACTTCTGAGCCGAGTGTGAGGTTATTTAGCCAGAGCTCATGATTTTTTATGGTGATAAAGCTGCCTTTTAGCTGGACGTGATGGTCGCGGATTTTTCGGACTTCGGGTCCTGTGAGCGACATACCAACAGTCAGGTCGTCAGAAAGAAAGTAGTCGAAAGAGGCGCGACGATTTAGAGTAGTAGTGCTGGGAGTTTTCTTTTTCTTCATAGGGTAATTATAGCATAAAATAAGGGTGTGGGGGATTTTTAAGTGGAATAGTATTTTATTTTTATCGGATATATGCTAGAATAATAGTTATATTGGACCGTCGCCAAGTGGTAAGGCAACGGGTTTTGGTCCCGTCATTCGCAGGTTCGAATCCTGCCGGTCCAGCCAAGAAACATCCTCCAACCTAATGGTTGGAGGATGTTTCTTATCGGATAGGAATGCGAGATGAGAACCGTAGGTTCGGACACGGTAGGAGTCGAGTAAAAATCTAAAATTTATTTTAGATTTTTTGAGGCGACGCCCCGCGTAGGCTAGCGCGCGAAGCGTGCCAGCTGGATTTTGCCGATCTAGCTAAGGTTAAAATAGGTGACCTAAAGGGCCTTTTTAAGCGCTTGTTGCATAAAATTTCATCTTTTAAAGGTTGTCTTGACTTTTGTCGGGGGGAGGGGGTATAATAAAAGCATAAGGTACTTAAAATAAAGGAGTAATAAATGTCAAAAAAGAGAACGCCATACGAAACGATGAAATCGTTTAGCTGGATTTATATCATTATGGCCGCATTTTATGGCATCGGGACAATTATCTGTTTTGTTGTGCCGGAACTTGCTAATGGTCTTAGGGAAAGTCTGGGCGGCAATGATGGGATGATTAAACTTGGTACTTCGGCCGGGGTGGTGATACTACTTAATTTGTGGTATTTCTGGTTGGCGAGGAGGGTGGCAGATAAGAAAAGTGACGGGACGCTTTATGGAGTTCTATTGATTTTAGGTATCGTTAGCGCAATTGCGACGTTCTTTACAACAAAGACGGGCGTGACGGGATTGTTGTCGCTTGATTTTATCGTTGATACGATAGGACTTTACTATCTTGCGCAGGTGAGAAAAGGAGGGAAATAAGTAAGTATTGCCTTATCTACAATAGCCATAAGTATTATGGCTATTGTTTTTTTGTTGTTAATTTTGTATGATTCATGATTTAACATAATTTTATTATGTCTCTCTTATTTTTTGTTAGTTATATCAACAACAAGCGATAAAATGGCATTTGCGTGATACAATATAAGCAACTGGGTTGGTGTATAATTTTTTTGGATTGAAGCTGTTTGGCTATCGAGAATTGATATCTTCTTTGTTGATTGTTGATACCTACTTGATTTGTTTTGTTTGAGAAATATAAAGGTGAGAACCGTAGGTTTGACTATCCGAGGAAGTGAATAAGAGCGGGTAAGGAAGAGTGGAAGAATTTTGCGAAGTGAAGTCCTAATCCTGTCGATCTAGTTATCGAAGTAAAAAGATGCCATTTTGGGTGTTTTTGTGCTTGCTCGTCCATATGGTAACCATATCTTGTTGGTTTAACTTAATTTTCGATTTTGCTTTTGAATAATTGGGAAATATTAGTGCGAGGAGGTGGATTGTGATATAATGGAAATATGGATAAAAATGCGGATGAAAAATCGGGCATAAAGAC
>JAUNQQ010000054.1:2885-4829 GCA_030536095.1 Candidatus Saccharimonadota bacterium | reverse complement strand
GAGCCGAATGTCGGAATTGTGCCAGTGCCAGATTCGCGGCTAGAGGTGTTAGCAAAAATGTATAACACCGAGAAAGTTATTCCGGCGACGGTGGAATTCGTAGATATTGCGGGACTAGTTGAGGGTGCATCAAAAGGCGAAGGATTAGGGAATAAGTTTCTGGCGCATATTCGTGAGTGTCAGATTATTTGTCATGTCGTGCGGGTTTTTAAAGATAAAGACATTATGCACGTAGCAAAGGATGTGAACGTAGCAGCAGAAATTGATCCAAAAAATGATATCGAAATTATAAATACAGAGTTAGAATTGGCCGATTTAGAGACAAAGGAACGGATTGCAGCGAAGCGAAAAAAGTCGCCGGAAGATGAAAATATTCCGTATTTGACAGAAAAGCCGGTGATTTATATGTTTAATGTGGACGAGAAAGAGCTAAATAATAAAGCTCTGCAGGAGGAGCTTTCTGCGCTAGTTTCACCATCACAGGCGGTTTTTGTCAATGCAAAACTTGAGGAAGAGATGAGTGGGATGACACAGGATGAAAAAATGGAATTTCTGAAGGCGTATGGAGTCGAGAAGGATGCATTGGCGGAGTTAATTCAGGCGGCTTATAAAACGCTGGGATTACAGAGTTTTTTGACGGCCGGAAAAAAAGAGGTGCGTGCCTGGACAATTCACCAGGGCGATACAGCGCCAGAGGCGGCGGGCGTAATTCACTCTGATTTCCAGCGCGGATTTATTGCAGCAGAAGTAATGAAATATGATGATCTAGTTGCGCTAGGCTCAGAACAAGCGGTGAAGGCGGCGGGGAAATTACGCACTGAGGGAAAAACTTATGTGATGGAAGAAGGGGATATTGTTGAGTTTCGATTTAATGTTTAGGAAATGGTTTGAGTAAGATGGAAAAAAGCATTAAGATGATTATTGCGCTAATAATATTTCTGCTGGCTGGAGTGGGAATTACGGTTATGGTTAGTAATAATAGAAATAATACCGAGAAGATTACGATTATTGCGACCAATTTTCCGGCTTATGATTTTGCGCGAGCGGTGGCGGGAGAGACGGCTGAGATAAAAATGCTGATAAATCCTGGGGTGGAAATGCATGATTTTGAGCCGACGCCGGGAGACATTATTGACATAAAAAATAGCGAATTATTTATTTATACTGGCGGTGAGTCAGATGAATGGATCGAGGATATTTTGGGTGATATTAATGCGAATAAGACAAGACTTTTTAGAATGATGGACGCGGTGAAAATAGTAGAGGAGGAAGCAATAGAAGGGATGGAGGACGCAGAAGAAAGTGGCGAGACTGAATATGACGAACATATTTGGACTAGTCTGAGAAATGCTGAGAAAATCGTAGATAGAATTAAAGACGAGCTGATAGAAATTTCACCAGAAAATAAAAGTGTTTTTGAGGAAAATGCGAAGAATTATACTGAAAAACTGGCAGAATTAGACTCAGAGTTTCAGGAAATTGTGGCGAATGGCAAGAGAGACGTAATTGTTTTTGGCGACAGATTTCCATTTCGTTATTTTGTAGATGACTATGGATTGGATTATTTCGCTGCCTTCCCGGGTTGTTCCGAACAGACCGAGGCGAGCAATAAGACAATTGCGTTTTTAGTAGATAAGATTAAGACGGAAAAAATCCCGGTTGTTTTTAAGGTGGAGATGAGCAGTGGTAAGATTGCTGAGACAATTGCAAACGAAACTGGAGCGGAGATTTTGACTTTTAATTCAGCGCATAATATCTCGGCCGAGGATTTTAAAAGCGGGTTGACTTATGCTAAAATTATGAAAAATAACACTGAAGTTTTACAGAAGGCGCTAGAGCAATGAGTTTAATTTCACTAGAAAAAGTTCGGCTTGGATATAATAATATCGAAGTAATTCGAGGGTTAAGTTTTACTGTTTCAGAGCGAGATTTTATTTGTATTGT
>JAUNQQ010000054.1:0-2785 GCA_030536095.1 Candidatus Saccharimonadota bacterium | reverse complement strand
CGCGAACGAGGTTTTACAGATGCTGGGAATTGAAGAATTAAGAGAACTTAGTTTTTCAGAATTATCGGGCGGACAGCGTCAAAAAGTTTTATTAGCGCGGGCATTGATGGCAACAAAAAAGATTTTGATTTTGGATGAACCATCAAACAATCTTGACCAAAAATCTAAGCGGGAACTTTATGATATTATTCGAGAATTAAATGTAAAGCAAAAAATTGCAGTAATAATGGTTACGCACGATTTAGACCACGATAATTTAATTGGGAATAAAATTCTATCGCCCGGAGGCGACGATTATTTCTTTGGAACGACGGAGGATTATGTTCGGAGGGTGCACCATGAATAGTTTAGTTGAAATGTTTTCGTATGCGTTTATGGTTAGGGCGTTAGTCGTGGGCGTTCTTATCTCTTTCTCGGCGGCATTAGTCGGAACACCGCTAGTGCTTAGAAAAAATTCTATGCTTAGCGACGGATTATCACATGTGGCATTCGGTGCTTTCGCGTTAGCATCAGTATTGGGATTTGCGCCAATCTGGGTGGCAATTCCGATTGTGATTTTAGCATCGTTTTTCGTATTAAAACTAAACGATAATTCAAAAATTCACGGAGATTCGGCGATTGCACTGATGTCGGCGAGCGCATTAGCGATTGGAACTTTTATTGTATCGCTGGCAGGTTCAAATGTAGATATTAATAGCTATCTTTTCGGAAGTATTTTGTCGGTAGGGGATAGCGAAATATTGTTGGCGCTAGGGCTTCTCGCAATGATTATAATTATCTATGTTGTTTTTCATAATAAAATTTTCGCACTGACTTTTGACGAGAAATTCGCGCGGGCAATTGGGATAAATACGCGAATATTGAATGCGATTTTTGCGATTCTATGCTCAGTTTTAATTGTATTGGGAATGCGACTAGTCGGAGCATTGCTAATTTCTAGCCTGATTATTTTTCCAACTCTTTCCGCGCAAACGATTTTTAAGAGTTTTTGGAAAGTGACTATTGCTGGAGCGATTTTGGCGGTAGTAAATTTCGTTGTTGGACTAATCATATCCTATCTGCTTAGGACACCGACTGGGGCGACAGTGGTGATTATGAATTTAGTAACGCTAATTATATTAAAAGTACTTAGGCAAGTGATAAAATAAATGTGTTATAATTAAACCGTTAGCGAAAGGAATTTTATGTATAGGAAGGAATTTATGGAAATCGCGATTGATGAAGCGCGAGAGGGAATTCGGAATGGGCATGGCGGACCATTTGGTGCGGTAATTATAAAAGATGGTGAGATTGTTGCATCGGGGCATAATCATGTTCTAATAAATAATGATTCGACTTGTCACGGGGAAATTGACGCAATTCGAAAGGCGGAACAAAAACTTGGAACTTATGATTTGTCGGGGTGCGAACTTTATACGACGGGTGAACCCTGTCCAATGTGCTTGGCGGCGATACTCTGGGCGAATATTGGGAAAGTTTATTATGGTTGTACGATAGCGGATAATGAAAAAATTGGGTTCCGGGATGCGCGATTCGATGAAATGCTGGGCGGAAGGGCGAAATTGCCGGAGGGATTTTTAGAAGAAAAAGAACGCGAGGCGTGTTTAGAATTGTTTGATGAATACGCGAAGATGAAAAAAGTGCTGTATTAATAATACCGCATGTAAAACAAAAAAGCGCACGAAGCGCCGTCTGTTTATTAAGTGTTTTAAGCTTGGTGCTCCAAAAGCGACAACTTTTGAACACATTTATATTATATCATATTGGTTCTTAGAAAACCGAAATTGTGCTAATTTTAGACTGCCGAAAATTTCCGCCACCGATAGAGCTAAACAGATACGGGAGGCGTGTTATGTGTATTAAGTAATCTAAAGGCAATAACATTTGAACATTGTAATAATAAAAGAAAGGAACATTGACAATGGAAGATAAAACCGACAAGCAACAACAATTCATAGAACTAAGAGCAAAAGGCAATAGCTTTGATAATATTGCTAAGAAGTTAAAAGTCAGTAAAGGAACGCTGATTAGCTGGTCTAAGAATTTTGATTTAGAGATTAAGAATCAAACTTCCGTAGAAATGGATTCATTGAGAGATAAGCTAGCATTAACTAAGAAACATCAGCTCGAGTCTTATGGAGAGCAATTGTCGAATATTAGAGAGGAACTCTCAAAAAGAGATTTAAGCGACATTAAAACCGAAAAGCTTATTGAAGTCGAGATTAAACTTCTTGAGGCGGTTAATGCCCTACATACAGAACCAGAGTTCTCTGTTGAAGAATTATGGGATACCGATAGGCAGTTATTTAATTGGAAAGCCTAGTCCTCGTCGTAATTAACGAAAGCACAAGGATTCATAGAAACTTTCGACATAGCCGACAGTTGCGCTCCAGAAGAAACAATAAAGCACTTAGACATAACATCACTAGGTGCTTTTTCTATTTTAAGAACCTTAAACCAACATTTAACCTTATCCATCATATCCCTATAATATTCTGGAACATATTTAGATTCTGGAGCTTGCCTTTGAGCTTTCTCAATGTAGGCCCAATACCTCTCTGGTGTTCCGCTTTTTATAAGCAATAGCTTAGGCTCTTTTTCTTCAAAAATAGCTTTTATAATATTATCAGAAACGGCATTGCCGAATTTGCCATACCATACGAATCCATTTTTATCTATCATATCTTGATGAGCCTGAATAGTTCCGCACTCTGGCGCAAAGTTTTCTCCAAATCTTAGTGATAGTATTTTCATGGGCTCGCTTTCAATTCTTTCTAAATATCTC
>JAUNQQ010000053.1 GCA_030536095.1 Candidatus Saccharimonadota bacterium | reverse complement strand
CTAAAAGTGCTTTTTAGAAAATCATTATTATACGGTAGATTTTTTATCAGCTTCTTTCGAGGGTTAGAATAGCCCTGTCGAAGAAATGAAATTACCTCATTACTAACCTGAGGAGAATGAGGAGTAAGAACAAGGATACGGCTATCAACCTTCGGAATAGGAGTAAAAAGCTCCTTTTTTACGATTGAACCGAGCGAAATATCGGCGCGATTTTTAACGGTGAGCGCAAGCGCGGATTTTTCGGCGGCAATCTTCTCGGCAAATTCACGCTGAAGTAATAGAGAAATTTTTTGGGGTGCAGGTTTGGCTAAAATAAGCTTTAGAATAATCGGCGAACTAATATAATAGGGAATATTGCCAGCCACAGAATAAGGCGACCCAAGAGAAGCAAAATCAAAATCGAGAAAATCTTGATTTATAACGGTAAGATTCTTACCCGGAAAAGAATTGGGGAGATTCTTAGCGAGTTCATCATCAAACTCGACCGCAGTAACATAATCAAAAACCCTCAAAAGTGAAGAAGTTAGCTTTCCCGTCCCCGGCCCAATCTCGAGACATAAATCAACCCCCTCAACTTTTGCGGAAAAAGCAACTTCATCTAAAAACCCCCGGTCATTCAGCCAATATTGGCCGAGCGATTTTTTTGTCATATTAGTACCACCTATGCGCGTTCCAAAAATCTAGCGCCTGTGACCAACCACCATAACGACCTTTTACATAACCCGCCATCCACCGAATTTGAGTTACGGGATTAGTCTCCCAGTCGTCACCATACGCCGCCATCTTCGATCCGGGCAACGCCTGCGGGATACCATAAGCGCCAGAAGAGCCGTTCTGAGCATTAACCCGACAGCCAGACTCGTGATAAATTATCGTCAGCGCATCATAAAGCTCGGCTTCTGAAACGCCAGCCTCACGCGCCCAGCCGGCACAGGTTTCCCACTCCGGACGAATAGTTGTCGTGGTTCTCTTCGGAGTTTCAATCTTTTTCTCTTCTTCCTTTGTTCCAACGGCAGTGATCTTCTCGACTGGCTCCTTTGTTGTCTCCTCGGATACCAACTCGCGCGACACTTCTACTCCATCAACAAAATTAACCTGATAAACCGTAGTTTTTGTCCCATCCTCGCCAACTTGCTGAACCTTTTCCTTTCCTGACTCGAGAGTATCATCCTCGACCTCCTTCTCCGTATAAGGAATTGAACTCTCCACCGTAACTGTTCGCCCGCCATTCCGAGTCACCGAATAAGCTACCGCATCCCCAGTCTCAAGAAAATTCTGATTTTCAACCATCTCCACTTCATCTCCGTCATAAACCGTCACTCCCGCATCTTCAGCGATACTCTTTCCGTCATAACTCGGCGTATAAACATACTGGCGCGAAGCCCCATCAATCACCAATACCGGCCGCGCTCGATAAATATTTATACTATAATTATCTTCATTTATAACTGATGTCAGTCCCGGCTCAACCTTATCAGTATTAGCAACTTCTATATTCATTCGCTCAAGCACCTCTCGTACTGTCACCGCATCAGTCTTAATGGTCAGTTTTTTACCATCATCAAAAATAGTCACAAAGCGACTCTTCGGAGCTGTCGTCTCGGTCTCACCAGCAGCCAACGCTGGCGCGATTTGTGCTAAAGCTCCAAAAGCAACGCTCAAAATCAAAATTGCTCCACAAAAGAGATGTATAGGCTTAGCCTTCTTTAATCTCATGTAGATAATTATAACAAAATTTTTAAAAAACGCAAGATTAAAAATACTAAAAATAAGGGTTGAATTTTTAGGGGAAATGGTGTAAAATAGAAGAAATTGAGTAAAGGAAATATATGTCTGAAAATAAATTGCAGTTAGAGAAAAGAACAGTGAGTGGGAAAAAGGTCAGTGCTTTGCGTATGCAGGATATGATTCCGTCAGTGGTTTATGGCGGCGAGGGTGAGCCGGTTTTGACAGTGTCCGCGTATAATGACACCGAGAAGGTCTTGCGTGTGGCGGGATATCATTCAACGATTGACATCGAGCTAGACGGAAAATCCGAGATGGCAATCGTAAAGGCTGTCGATCTCGACCCGACAACGCGAAGAATTTTTAATGTCGAATTCCAGAGAGTGTCGGCTGATAAACCAGTTGAAGCGACAACGCCAATCGTAATTGAAAAATACGATGAATCGCAGGCAGCAAAGCTACACTACGAACTCTCGCAGGTAATGGAGTCAATCGAGATTAAAGCAAAGCCGGCGGATTTGCCGAAGGAAATCATAGCAGATGCTAGCGGATTTGCTGACCTAGATAGTAAAGTTACTGTTGCAGATCTTATCCTTCCAAACGGTGTTGAATTAGCCGATAAGGAACTAGACCCAGAGCAGATTGTTGCAAACGTATATGATCCAGCAGCAGAAGCAGCAGCTAGAGAAGCGGAAGCCGAAAAAGAAGCGCCAGCGCCAGAGGATGTCCCGACAACCGACGAAAAGAAAACTGACGAAGGAGCGAATTCTTCAGCAGAATAAAACAGGGTGAGCATGAAAGCAGATGATCCAAACAGAGGTAAGCCATTAACCGTAGAGCCGGTTGGAATCTTGGCGACTTTCGTGAATGGATTAATCGAAAAAGTAAAATTGGCTTATGGTGAAAAACTAGAAGCGATGATGAATGTATCTGAGAAGAAAACTCAGTCCGTAAGAAAAATGGCGGAAAGACTGAAACAGATACGAAAAGCGCGCCTCGATAAGATGGCGATGGAACAAAAGCGAATTACAGAAGAAAATCTCCTTAGACAGAAAAAACTAGCCGAAGAAAGATTGCGTGAACAGGTCACCATTGAAGAAAAGCCCCAGATAAACGAGTTGGTAAGCTCCCAGCCTAAGATTATTCCTAGTGAGTCAGTGGAAACTCAGCCAGAAACTAAGCCTAGCAAAATAACAGACGTCCAGCCGGAAACAAAATCTGACAAGCCTGTAAACATCCAGCCAGAAAAAACAGAACCAGTAGTAGAAGAGAAAAAAATAGAAGATACGGAGCGTTTTAAGAAAAACCCGCCAAAGGTTTTAGTCTCCTTCTTCTCGAGAGCAGATGAAAACTACCAGGTAGGGTACGTTGACACCGGAAATACCGAGGTAATGGCAAATTACATTATAGGGCGGCTGCGAGAATTCTATGGCCTAGAGCAGGTTGACGACTTTAAGATTACGCCCGTGCATCAGTACCCCATAAAATACATGGATACGGTTGAGCTGGCTACTAGTGAAAAACGGACGGGTGAAAAACCAATTATCCTAGACGAAATTGAAAATTTGTCGGATTATAATGTTGTATTTATCGGCTACCCGATTTGGTGGGGCGATTTTCCGATGATAATGCGTAGTTTCTTTGATGAATATGATTTTTCTGGGAAAATTCTTGTGCCTTTTTGCACGCATGAGGGAAGCGGTGAGTCGGGGACTTTTCAGACGCTAAAAAATCTCGAGAGTGGAGCAACGGTTTTGGATGGCGTGGCGGTAGCCGGACATGTCGCACAGACGGGCGAGGCAAACGAAAAAATCGGCGAATGGCTAAAGGCTGTTGCCGAAAAAATCCTAGAACTAAGAGGATAATCCCCAACAAACCCCCAACATTCCGCTAATCTTATATTATAAAATCAGCTCGCAGGGTTTTAGTATAAGCTAGAACCTCTACTCGTTCTCAAGCTCCTCGCAGGAAAGTTTATACTCGACCCGAAAATCCGATCGCCCATAAGGTTCCTCCGGAAAATATTTTACAGAGGTGGAATTCGTGTCGCAACGCGCAGTCTGAAAAATCTTAACCGATTCGGAATGCTTATCCTTACTATAATTTAGAATCTCGCGCAGATAAACCGGATTCATCCCACGACCTAAATACTGCTCAAATTCCGCTCGCCGATCGGCCTCGGGAATCTTTAGGAAATAATTTTCATAGAGATAATTTTCGTAATAATCGGCAGCCAACGCCTCAATCTCGCGCTGAACCTGATTCTCGGTAGCAAAGTATGACTTGCTAAAAATCAAAGCGCCAATGCCAATAACACAAGCCACAATAATCATAATCAAGATAATATTAATCGGGTTTTTGTTTTGTTTTTGAGATTTCATAAATAAATTATATCACGGATGTAGTATAATAAAAGTATGATTCAGGCGTGGTTTTACATTTTTGTTGGGATAGTGCTTCTGGCTGGATTTACGGTTTTTACGGGGGCGCCCTTTGTTCCGTCCCGGAAGAAGGAGATTCGACTGGCTTTTTCGAAGCTATATAAGATGGGGAAGAATGATCTGCTAATCGATCTCGGCTCAGGCGACGGAAAAGTCGTAAAGGTTGCAACGGAATTTCAGGCAAGAGCCGTTGGCGTAGAACTAAATCCGCTGCTCGCGCTCTGGTCAAAGTTCCGACTTAGAAATAATAAGTTGGCCAATATTTATTGCGGAGATATGTTTCGGTTCGAGTTTCCGGAAGAGACGACGGTCGTGTATGTGTTTAGTGATTCGCGCGATATGGATAAAATCGTAAAAAAGATTCAGATGGAAAGCCAGCGCCTAGGGAAGCCGCTTCAGCTTATTTCACTAGCATTTCAGCCGGGAAAGACTCCAGGTGTAAAGCTCCTAAGAAGTTATCGAGCATACTTTTTGTACGAAATAAAGGGCTAACCCATTCAGGATTTATTTTTCCAGAATACCATATCTATCAGTTTACCTTAAGAGACGGCGCACTTCGTGCGCCGTCTCGAGTTTAGTGCATTAAATCAAAACGGAAACTTAGCGGGAAACACAGCGAACAGTAAAGCCGTTGCCGCGATAATACGAAGTCTGAGATTCGAAACTCGTCGGAGCGGTATTCAAGAAGCGGGCGTAGGTAGCGGAGCCAGCAGTAGAAGACCAAACATAACCACCGTC
>JAUNQQ010000013.1:2819-16698 GCA_030536095.1 Candidatus Saccharimonadota bacterium | reverse complement strand
TTTTCTGGAGATTATTTCCTGGGCGCCGTAATCCTTGCTCCCCGCCCATACTCTGGAATAATCATCTCGACTTTTTCCCCATGATGATTGTATAGTGGGACTCCCAGCTGGTCCGCCAGCGCATTTATCACTGTCGCCCCAATTCTCAGTCCAGTAAACGACCCCGGCCCACTCATAAAATGAATTTCGGAAATATCCCCCCACTCTGCGTCATTCTCTACTAGCTTATCGTGGATAAATCTAAAAATCCCTTCCGCCATTTCTCTATCAGCTTCCCATTCATAGGTTTTTTCGTCCAGCCGCAAAACCGCCTTCTTTTCCGAAGTATCTAAATATATCTTCATACCCCTATTATACACTCTGTTAGAAAAATTACCAGAAAAGCTTTCGGGGTTATTTAGGCTTTTGGAGGTTTTGGTGCTTCGGGGGAGGATTTTTGGACTTTTACCATGGCAGGGCGAATAATTTCGCCGTGATAAGCATAGCCATTGCGCAATACTTCAGCGATTGTTTCAACTTCGCCATCGCCTTCGACCATAACAGCTTCGTGAAGATCAGGATTAAAATCGACACCCACCTCAGCGGAGACTTTTTCGAGCTTAAGTTCCTTTAGGGTTTTTTCGAGGGACTTTTGGAGGGGCTGAAGCTCTGGATTGGCAGAAATTGCGCGGTCAATATCGTCGAGAAGTGGGAGCAATCTTGTCGCAGTGGATTCTTCGGCAATTCTTATGGCAGTGGCGCGCTGTTTTTCGACTTGTTTACGAAAATTCTCGAAATCGGCGCGGGTTTTTTGGAGCGTATTAAGAAGCTCGGTGGCGTCGAGAGATGGTTTTTCTGTGGACGGAGTTTCTTTAGGCGACTTAGTTTCATCGGGGGTTTTTAGAGGGTTTTTCATAAATATCCTTTCTCATTATTATCAATTAAAACGGTTTCTAAAATTTCGCCGGCGTATTTTACGAGCGCCATGGTCTTTCCGTAATTCTGACGAGTCGGACCGAGAATTCCAACATAACTTTTATCGGAATAGGGCGAGCGAAACTTTGCTACAATTAGCGCGACGCCGGAATTTTTACCGATAGGATTTTCCTGACCAATAAAGATATTGAGCGGCTCACCAGGGGAAACTTCTCGGAGCCACGGCTCAAGATTATCAAGAAGCTTCGCAACGGAGCGAACGTGAGAATTATCGGAAAATTCGGGCTGGGAAAAAAGGCGGGAAATTCCACGAAGATAAAGTTGGTCGCCAATTGTAGCAAGACCAAGATTCCCTGTTAAGTCAACGAGGGTTTCAACGACGGATTTTATGACCTGGTCAGCATTTTCGCGAGAGTTAGCGCGGATTTCCATAACACGAGTATTGCGATTTAGACTTTTATTCTCGAGAAGATGCGGGGCAAAAGCGTTACCATGCGACTCGATATTTTCGGCTAGAGTATTAACATAAAAACGATAACCACTATCAGTCGGAATACGGCCGGCGGAAGTATGCGGCTGTTCAAGTAGGCCAAGACTTTCTAGATAGCCCATTTCAGAGCGAATAGTTGCCGAGGAAACCTGGAATAATTTTGAGAGCATAATGCTGCCAACTGGGGTTGCAGTCTCAGAATATTCTTCGATTACGGCAAAAAGAATTGCGCGCTGACGGGATGATAAATTCATGGGTTTATTATAGCGAATTAGCAGTGGGATGTCAAGGCTGCCAATAACGGTTGATTCCTGCTAAAAAGAGAAAAGCCCCCTAAAAGAACCGACTTTTAGTCTTCGATCGAAGATAAAAATGCATTTATTAGGTCATTTTCATTCGTAAAATCTTTCTGGATCGCCAGTCGTTGTTTAACCTTATTATTATAAATCTCAAGATTCATTGGCATAAAATAGTAAAATCCGCCACCCTCCTGCTCTAGCCGCTTGAATGCAAAATAATCATCATTTTTCCTTATTTCTGATGCTATCATAATGCGCTCACGGACTGTATCATACCATCTTACTATATAAATATCATTTTCACCCGCTTTATTATGATTTATAGCTACATTAATCCCAATCAACACCGTATCGTCGTCAGGCGATTCAATATAATAGACTGGCTTTGGTATTTTTTCTGTAGTTTTTCCCTTTTCAGCATCACCTATTCCATTATTTATGTTAGCCCCTACACTAGATGATTGCGCCGTTGGTTTTTTGGATGGTTCCATTTTTCTCCTATCTTTTATTATTATATAACTACGATTAATCCCCATAATCGTTCGGGGGGGTAAAATCAAGGCTTTAAGGCCAATGTTTTCTTAGCAAGGATTCTATTATTGTTTTTTCTTCGCCTTCATCTGTTAGAACATGGTACATTGCCTTTCCTTCCGCTGATGGTTTTGGATCTATGCCGACAATTGTTCCTATGCCAGAAAAACCAAAATCACTAAAGACTGCATCTCCAACGTTGAATTTAGGGATAATCCCCAACTGCTCATAAGTAGCATGATTAGATTTATTAGGCGAAATTGGGGCTGAGCTAGCCTCATCAGACTCAGGAGACTCAGCGAAAAGGTCAGCAAAAAGATCATCAATAGCTTTTTGAACATCCGATTCTTCCGATAAGGTTTTGCGTGATGTAATAACCTCCTCAATTGGCCTCCCGTCCACTTCTTTCAATCCCATAGAACGTAGTTCGGCTATAATTTTGTCGCGCGAGTCATTACTGACTTCTATTGACTCAATATAGTTGGCGCCAATTCCTGTTCTAAACATCTGCTCGTTACCAGCAGAACAGGAGCCGCTTATAGGATCAGTTACATAGTCAAAAAGGGCATCAGGCGAAAGTCGCACATCAAAGACGTTATCTTCGGTTGAGCCATATCTATCCATACTATAGGAATACCAATCCGTCCGATCAAATATTTCTGGCTTAAGTATCACTAAAGAACCGTCATCAGTACGCATTCTAGCCATTTTATTTCCAACTCTAGTAAATACACTATCTGCGCCGCCCATGTCAATATCAGTGGTGGACGATAATCCTTTTTTCAAGAACCCCCTAGAATATCGTTCGGTCGTAGACATCAATCCCTGAGTCAATACTCGATGAATAGATTCAGTGTCTCCGGAATATAGCGAATGAAATGCACGTATATCTTTACCGTATCTGCTAAGATATTCTTCGTGCTTACCCTTCTCTATGAAAGTCGTATATCCAGGAAATACCTCTTCTCGCTCTAGTCTCTCAGCTTGTTTTTTCTGTTCTGGCGATAATTCTCCCCTAATCGCATGTTGCCATTTATAACGAGATACTTTATATTCTCTTTCTGCTTCTTTTGGAACTTCACCCAACGCATCTGGAATACCTAGGTCTTTTCCTAGTATTTCTGCTAAAGTATTCTCCATTTTTTCAGGGTCCATATCTGCCGAAATATCTATTTTAACTAGTCCCATAGCCGACCTTACGGCCCCAGAATTCTGATGGACAATACTATCTTTAGTTACACCATGTCGATTTCGATAATCCGCAATGGCGACTTCCACTCCATTTTTCTCAAAAATGAACGCATCACATAAAACTTGTGCAGAATAATCATCCAGCGGACCCGATGTCGATTCATAGGTAATTTGGCCCTTTTTCATGATTACGCCACTAGAAGTGACGACTTCTGGCTGGTCGGCAGAGCTATTAAACTCCGTTATCATTTTCCTTATTTTTTCGGTCGGCTCTCTTAGCTTAAACTTGAATTCCACCACGCCCTTGTCCCTTTTATCAATAACATCAATCCTCTGTCCCTCGATATGTCCGTGGTCACACACAATTTCTGTCTTAGGCCGCACTAGTCTCTCTCTAGATTGCTCCATTTCTTGATTGCTGACTAATCTAATTGCTTCGCTCATACTTCTCCTTGGCCTACGCGCTTCAGCCCCTAGATTAATCTCTTTTTCTGAACTCACTGATTCCCCTGCGGTTGATATTGATTTTCCATATGTCTTCGCCAAATATTCACGTCGCCCCAGCAGACCAGCCAAAATCCTGTCGCGATCTTCCCCCGTAAGTCCAGATTCGTCCACGATTGTTCTTATGTCTTCTGGTTTTACTTTACTAACTAAATCTTGTGCCTGTCTTCTAATTTCTTTTTCTGTTATACCCGCAAATATTTCCCCGGCTGGACGACCATTCGCCAACATGGAATTAAGTTCCGGAATCGAATCAGGAGAATAGGTCTTATCGCCACCCTGTGCGCGAAAAATAAGGGAGCCGCCATTGTCAATCCGATAAAAACCGTCATCACTCTGGACTATATTGTCGAATGCTAAACCAACTACATCCCAGTTTGCTAAAAACGCATCCGCAACAAACCCCTTTTGAACATCTTCACTAGCTTTTTGAGCCTCCTTACTGGCTGCCGTGGCGCCAGGTATCACTGGAGACGCAATCGCTTCACGTCCATCAAGTTGAATCATCTCGGACCGTACCGCCTTAATTCCTGCCTTCTCGTAAATCGCATTAGCTACGAACTCCGCTCGCCCTTGATTCGGATTTTTATAAAACTTTACATAATAACGTTCACCGTCAGGATTTTCATACCACCCACCTTCGTTCGAGCCTAGCTGCCTACTTACCTTTGTTAGATTCCACTTTTCTTGAGCTGGCGTATCGTCCGTCTTTTCTACTGATTGTTCACTGCTTGAAATACTAAATTTTCTTTTTATTAACCCCCTAAGTCCTTGAATTTTGCCAAGAAAAGTTTTTGTTTTATCCGGTTTTTTTTGAAATGAACTTCCACCCCCTTGAAAATCGACATCCCGCATAGCATCTTGCCATTTACGGTAGGCATCATCCGAATTATTACCATAGTCTTCGTGGTGTGGTGGATATGATTTATGATTCATTCCTTATTTTCCTCCTGTCGCCTTGAAAAAGCGATTCTTATTTGATTGCCGAACTAGTGTCATTCTCATAGAAAAGTTTTTTACAGAATAGTCGCTCCGCCTTCTACGAGTAAATCTCGTATGAATAACTATAGTTTGACATTTTAATTATAGCATCTTCCATGCGAAAAATGATTTTTTTATTTATTTTTACAGCCAAAAAGCACGCATAAAACATTGGACTTTTTAGGGAAAATAGATATAATATAGGTATGAAATTATCAGAGGAATTAAAGTATCGGGGATTTGTCGCGGAGACGACAGTGAAGAATATTGAAGATTTGGACGCAAAAAAGCACAGTTTTTATCTAGGGGCGGACCCGTCGGCGGATTCGCTGACAATTGGGAATTTGGCGGCACTAATGATGGCGGCGTGTTTTATTCGGCACGGATATAAACCGTATCTTTTGGTGGGTGGAGCAACGGGACAGATTGGCGACCCGAAGGAAAATTCAGAGCGAGAACTAAAAAGTTTGGAGGAAGTTTCACATAACAAGGAATGTATTACAGAACAGTTTAGGCGAATTGTCAAGGCGGACGATTTGACAATTGTGGATAATTATGACTGGTTTCGAGAGATAAAATATCTGGATTTCTTGCGCGAGGTAGGAAAAAGTTTTTCAATGACACAGTTGCTCGATCGGCAATTTGTCCAAAATCGGATTGGAGAAGGTGGAGCGGGGATTTCGTACGCGGAGTTTTCTTATACGCTGATACAAGGGTATGACTTCTTGCATCTTTATCGAAAATATGGTGTGGATTTGCAAATTTGTGGGGCGGATCAATACGGAAATGCTTCTTCGGGGATTCATCTAATTAGGCGAATGGAAAATGCGGAGGCGAATGTTTGGTCAACGCCACTCGTGATTGACCCGGTTTCTGGAAAGAAATTTGGAAAATCGGAGGGGAACGCAGTGTGGCTAGCGGGAAGTGATAATGGTGGCGGGAATTTTACATCGATGTTCGATTTTTATCAGTTCTGGATTAATCAGGCGGACGAGGCGGTGGAAAACTTGCTAAAAATTTATACGACTTATGAGCCGGATGAGATTGAAAGCGTAATGGTGGAACAGAAAAAAGCACCGGAAGCGCGGGTGGCACAGAAGATGTTAGCGCGTGGAGTAACAGAGGTAGTTCATGGAAAAGAGTTGACAGACGAGGTGATTTTATTGACGGAGCAGTTGTTTTCGCGAGAGAAAAATGATATAGATATTGACGTTGCGAAAAAGTTATTGCCAAATGTGGAAAAGTCGGAAAATATTTTGGAGGGATTGGTGAAAACTGGGCTGGCAAAAAGTAAATCTGAGGCGAGAAAATTTATTAAGGGGAAGGCGGTTTCGCTGAATAATGAAAAAATTACAGATGAAAATGCTGTGCTAAAAAAAACGGGAATTTTGAAAAAAGGTAAAAATAAATTTGCGGTTGTGGTATAATAATGTAGTATGGTGAAATCTAATTCGAAAGATAAAGAGGTGCCAAAGAAGGCGCCGAAGCGAAAAAAACGCAGTTCCTCGAATAGGTCGATGGATACTTATTCGTCGTTGGTTTATAAATCAAAAGTAAAGGCAGATAAAAAAGCGCGAAAGCGAGCGGATGATTTGGCTGATTTACCAAAAAATCCGGTAAAGCGATTTTTTGCAAGACTACATCCGAAGCGGGTGTTTAGGTTTATTTTTTCGATGCGCGGAGTGAAGTTCTTCTTAAAGTGTGGACTAGCGTTGTTTCTGTTGGCGATTATTGCGATTGGTGGTTTATTCTTGTATTACAAGAAGGATTTGGATGCGATTAAGTTGGAGGATTTGCAGGTTGCGGATACGGTGAATACTTATCTTGACAGAAATGGAGAAGTATTGTGGGAAGATAAGGGGGATGGAGATTATCGACTTGTGGTTGAGGGTGATCAGATTTCAACTTATATGCGACAAGCAACAGTGGCGATTGAGGATAAAAATTTCTATAATCATATGGGAGTTGATCTCTGGGCGACAATAAGGGCGGCAATTTTTACGGTGGCTGGAAAAGGTGTTCAGGGTGGTTCGACTCTGACACAGCAGCTAATAAAGCAGGTGTATTTTTCGGACGAGTCAAAAGACCGGACAGTGACAGGTATCCCGCGAAAGATTAAGGAGGCAATTTTATCGTTGGAAATTGAGAAGATGTACGATAAGGAAGAACTGATTACGATGTATCTGAACGAGAGTCCGTATGGTGGGCGAAGGAACGGAGTTGAGTCGGCGGCGCAGACGTATTTTGGTAAGTCGGCGAAAGATTTAACATTAGCGGAGTCGGCATTACTTGCGGCGATTCCGAATAATCCGGCGGTGCTGAATCCTTATAATATAGAGGCAAATCAGGCGCTGATTGAGCGACAGCATAAGGTGCTTAATTCGATGGTGGAGATGGAATATATTACACAGGAGCAGGCGGACGAAGCAAAAAGTATAGCGGTTCTAGATACGATTAAGCCGGAGGTGGATCAGTATGAGAATATTAAGGCGCCACATTTTGTCTTGGCTGTCAAGGATTATCTTGAGGATAAGTATGGGGTGAAGACGATGCGGTCGGGTGGATACATGATTAAGACGACGCTGGATTATAATGCGCAGAAAATGGCAGAAGCGGCGGTGGCGGCGGGGGCGGAAATGCGAAATCTGAACGGGAGCGATAATATCGCGATGGCTTCGGTGGATGTTGAAACATCGCAAGTAATTGCAATGGTTGGGTCGGTGGATTGGAATGTACCAGGATATGGCGAGGTAAATGCGGCGACAGCATTATTGGAGCCGGGGTCGACAATTAAGCCGGTTTTGGATTACGGGCCGTTGATGATGCAGAGAACAGGACAAAATTATGCGCCGGGAACAATTTTGAAGGATGAAAATATTGATGCAATTTATTGTGCGGGATATACGGGGTCGTGTAAACTGCGAAATTATACTGGGGCGTTTTATGGGAATGTGACAATTCGGAAAGCGCTGGCAAATTCCCTAAATATTCCGGCGGTGAAGGCGTTATATATAAATGGAATTGAGAATTCACTAGAGGTGGCGCATAATTTAGGGGAGAAATCGTATTGTGCTGATGCGGGGTCGGCAGGCGGACTTTCGATTGCAATTGGGTCGGGATGTAATATTCGATTAGTGGAACACGCCAATACTTATGCGTCTATTTCGCGAGGTGGAACATATAAAGATATTGCTTATATACTTGAGCTAAAAAACTCGGCGGGTGAGGTGATTGAGTCATGGCAGGATTCGGAGGGGACGAGAGTTTATGATGAGCAGGTGGCATATATGGTTTCGAATATCTTAGGTGATGCGGCGGCGCGGAATTTGGTCTTTGGAAGTATGGCGACATCGTATGGATTTAAGGTGCCGAATGTTTGGACAGCCAGTAAGACGGGAACAACGACGACGGCAAATAGTAGCCAGACAAAAGATTCGTTGATGATTTCTTATTCGCCGGTGGTTTCGACGGTAGTATGGAATGGGAATCATGACGGGTCGGCACTGTGGAATTCTTCGAATGACTTAGTGCGGAGAGTAATAAATAATTATATGAGTGATGTACATCTAAATCTGTATGAACCGGCGGGGAGATGGACGAAGAATCAGGAACCAGTGCGACCGGAAGGGATTACGATTGCGAATGGGGATATTTGGCCGTCGTGGTATAATGCTAGAAATTCTGGAATGGCAGTAGTAAAGCTAACGTTTAATAAATACACGAAGATGTTGGCGAGTGAGTGTACTCCGGCAGATCAGAAGATTACGATTGATGCGACAAAGATGTTGGATCCGATTACGAATAAGGAAGTTTGGACTGTGCCGGATGGATATAACAGAGATAAAGAGGACGACTGTTCATATAAAACGCCGACGGTGAATATCGTTTCGGATGGAACGTCTGGATTAAAGGCAATTATCTCAAAGGGATCGAGAAATATTACGGGGTATTCGTTGGCGGTGAATGGAGTGACGGTGGCAAGTGGGGCAGTAAGTGGAAATTCGGTTAGTCTAGGATATAAGCCGACAGGAACCGAGGAATCAATCCAGCTGATTGTGAAGGACGAGCTGGGGTATGAGGCGACGGATGAGTTGTCGGCGTCGGAGATTTCGGCGTATTCGGGAGGAGCACAAAAGAAGCCGACGCCAACACCGACGGCGACGCCGGTGGTGACGCCTGGGAATTAAATGTTGGGGTTGTTGGGGGGTGCGAGAAAGAATGTTCTTAGCGAACGGTCGCAGGTGCGCCGGACACCTTTATCAATGACCATCCGGGCCTGCGCCCGGGACTATCCGGTATACTCGGCTCGATGGTCATTTCTTCGGACGCTCGGGCTTTGCGACATGTTCGCTAAGAAGCATTCTTTCTCGCAACGCTGTTAATGTTTTCTCTGTCGTCCATAGGGGGGAGAGGGAATGGCGCATACGAGAAGATGCCGAAGGCACCTTCTCTAGCTACAGGATGCTAAATAGATAACGAGAGCGAGGTGAAGTACGTCGGCTAGATGAGGGATGATGAGTAAATGGCGGAGTGGCAGAGTTATGAGTGGACTTCTTTTTCGCGTTCTTTTTCTTGGTGGACAAGGTGGGTAATTGTGTCAAGTTCGTCGGTTGGGGTGTCGACGTATTTAAAAGTATAGGTCGTTTCATCGCCAACGGTTGAGAGACGGATTGTGCCAATCTTGAAAATTTGGTCAATAATACCGCTTTGGCGGAAAGAGACATCTTCGATCGAGGTGAGATCGATGACGTTTAGGCTTTTTGCGAAAAGCGAGATTGAATTATGATGAAAAAGACGGCGATTTGTAACGATTAGGCGGTTTTCCTTATAGACCTTAGTCGCTATCAGTGCAGAAAGAATGGCGATAGCAAGAAGAATCATAATAATTAATAAGATGTAGTTCAGCGCCTGCGCCTGAAAACCAAGAACGTTCAGAGCGTCGGAAAAGCGTGCCATAGAAAAACTAATACCGAGCAAGACAACAATAAGAGCAGCCAAACCCCAGATTGCGACAAGACCGAGCGGAGAGCGACGAACATCAAGCACGACATACTCACTATCCTCGAGCTTTAGGTCGGGAAAATCTTTCTGGCTACGCTGATGGCGCAATTTTGCTAAATCTTTTTGCATAATTTTCTGTATTATACCACATTTTTATGATATAATCTAGATATGAGATTGAAAAAAGGCTTTACGATAGTTGAGCTGATGATAGTGATTCTTGGGGTGGGATTGGCGGTGGTGCTGTTTTTCTTGCAAAAACTAAATACGGATGCAATGAATCGAGATGAGTCGCGGAAGACAGCAATAAATGCAATGTATTATGCGTTGGAAGAGGGATTTTATGCGGAAAATGGGTATTATCCGGAGATGATTTCGGAGGATGTGTTGCCGATGATGGATCCGGCGCTATTTACTGATCCGTATGGGATGAATTTAGGGGTGAGTGGAAGTTCATATTCGTATGAGGCGGCAAATTGCGAAGATGGAAAGTGTAAGGAGTATGTCTTGCGGGCGAAAATGGAGAAGGAAGATACGTATATCAAAAAAAGCCGTAACCGATAAAAACGATTTCTAGCGTAAATTTCTTCGTCGACAGTTCCGGTGTTCAGGGGGGTAGGACGATAAGGCCCAGCCACTTCTCGCTCCGTTTAGTAATTTCGTTGCCAAAATTGTGGGGCGGCGCTTAGAAAAGTCTAAAATAAATTTTAGACTTTTCTTCGCTTCTACCACAAGCGCCGTTTCCTTAAACTTCGCAGCACTAAAACATTCTTTATGGCTTTTTGGGCGGGGTTTATTGGCGATGAGTGAGTGGCGCATACAACAACCGTGCGAAGCACGGTTGTTTAGCTAGAAGAATACCGCGCGCAGACGGGGGATTTCTTAGGAGGGTTTAATTATTTTTCAACGCAGCGGATGGAGTAACCGTTGGTTTTTTGACTGTAATTCATACCGACGGTTTCGACATCAAAGCTGGCGGCGACGAGATTTTCGGCATCTTTTGTCCAGTAATTTCCCCATTCGTTTTCACCACCGATGAGGCCGTTGTAATAATAAGCGCCAGCGAGGGAGAGAGAAAGTGGGGCGGAAATTAGGTAGTCGCGGAGAGTATAATCAGTAGTATCGGCATTGAATTTATAGAGAGAAATGAGATTTACAAAGCTCTTAGCACCGTCACCAGCGGGGAGTTCCCAGCCCTTTGGACAGATACTGGAGCCGGCTTTGGCGTCTTCCATATAGTAGGTGCCAGTTCCAGCAGTTGCGGAATACCAGTTATAATAATTACCATGAGCGGGATTAGTGGCTTTTTGGGAATGGGCAATGTCATTTTCAATCTGAGAAACAGAGTCACCGCGCCAGCGTTCACCAGCGAGTTCCTGAGTACTGTTTTCAGGAGTGAAGCCGACATATTCTGGAAGACTGATGTTTAGTTCCCTGGCGATTTTTGAGGTACTTTCATTAGTTAAGCCGGCGGCTTTTTTCTCAATTTCAGCGGCGCGCTCTTGTTCGGCGGCGCGAACGGCCTGCTCTGCAGCACGTGCTTCATCAGCGCGAGCGCGAGCTTCGGCTTCAATCTTAGAGATGGCTTCGGCGAGACCATTGGACTGTTGCGGCTCGGGAGCAGTTTCAAATTCTGGGAGTTCTGTATTGGGCGCAACCTCACTAGAGGTGATAGCATTTTCGATAATACCATCGACGGTTGACGGGGCAGATTCGACTAAATCAGATTCGGGATTTTCTTCGGAAGGTTCTTCTGGGTCAGTAGTGGGGGTAGGAGTAGGAGTAGGTTTTTTTATTGTTTTTGGAACGCCACCCTCGACCGTTTCGGCGACACGAACTAGATAATCATCGGCGTTTTTTATGTTACGAATAAGGGCATCTTGTTTTTCCTGGTTATAGCTCGGGGCAATATCGGTATCAAGTGAAGTATAAGTTTTTTCACTAGATAGATCAAGAGCGAGATTCTCAGCCATCCAGCAGTGGCCGTCGGCAAGTTTTCTAATGATATATTTTTTGCCGTCACGCGAATCAATCAGAGTAGTTTCGGGAATTTCAGTGTTTAGAGCGCCGTCTATTTCGGCAAGCGGCGTCGGAGTAGCGTCACAGATAGCTGAGGTCATTTCCTGCATATATTCGATGTCAAAAATTGTCTTAGTCTGAGCAGCAAAATTAGCGATAGTAGTAAAAACTAATGTGTCGGCGCCGGTTTTATAACTGAGGTCGCCGATAGAAAAATCGCCTTTACCATCTTTAATTTTAATTAGATTGTCAATATTGTGGCCGCTGACTGTAGTAGTTAAACCACGAGCGTTATCTGTCTCAATCCACATTGTAGCGTTATCAGAAGGGAGATAATTTTCGACATTGCGACGAATAGCGACGGCCATAGTGGCTTCGGCAGAAGGGCGTAAAGTTGGGTCGATTTCTTCGTCTGCGCAGATTGTACCTGTGAAAAATCCAGGCATGAGGAGAAGTCCAAAAACCACACCAAAATAAACAATGGTGATTTTTATTAGATATTTGCCGAAACTTAGAAATCGTTCGCTCATTACCGTTTCCCTAATATGACCTTTCTCTGGTTTTATTATACAGGAAATGCCGGTTAAACACAAGGATTTTTTGGCATAATTCTAGCCGAATGGAGAAGAAAAATATTGACAAATTGGGAGAGTGGGGTATAATTAGGTCATAGTAGAAAGCGTCCGACCTGAAGAAGGGTCGGATTAATTGTTGAAAAGGAAGGAACAAAATGCAAGATTTAGATTTAGAACAGATGTCGGCGATGGTGAAGGTGATTGCTGAAGAGAAGGGGCTGAGCGAGGAGACAGTACTAGATGTAATCCAGACGGCGATTGCGGCGGCATGGCGGCGAGAAAATACTGATCGCGAGGCGAATGTTCGGAGTGAGCTGAATCTGATTACGGGGGCGGCGAAAGTGTTTGTGGATAAAATCGTGGTTGAGTCGGGGGTGGCATATAATCCGGCGACGGAAATTCCAGCGGATGACCCGAAGGCGAAGGGGAAAGAGATTGGGGATGTTGTGTCGGAAGAGTATGAAGTGAAGAGCTTTGGACGTGTAGCTTCAACGACGGCGAAACAGGTGATTATTCAGAGACTCCGAGAGGCGGAGAAGGAGACGGTATTGGAGACATTCGAATCGAAGATTGGGACGATTATGACAGGGGTGGTGGCGAGAATCGAGCCGAAAGTCGTGTGCGTGGAACTGGGGAAGGCGATGGGGATTTTACTTAAAAGTGAGCAGATTGAGGGTGAGCGATACTCGGTTGGACAGAGATTAAAGGTGTTAATAAAAGAAATTCAGCGGGATGAGCGCGGGGCACAGCTGATACTATCGAGGACGGATGCGGAATTTGTAAAACAGCTATTTATTCAAGAAGTGCCTGAAATTGATAATGGAACGGTAGAAATTCGGTCGATTGCGCGCGAAGCGGGGCGCAGGACGAAAATTGCAGTAATGGCGACAACTCCGGGGATTGATCCGGTGGGAACATTTGTCGGTGGACGCGGAGTTAGGGTGCAGGCGGTAATGAATGAGGTGGGGGATAGAGAAAAAATTGATATTGTGAATTGGAGCGATAATCCAAGTGAATACCTTAGGGATGCGCTAAGTCCAGCGGAGATTGTAAAAGTCGAAGTGACTGGAAAAGAGGCGAAGGTTTATGTGACGAAGGAGCAGCAGTCGATTGCGATTGGGCGACAGGGGCAGAATGTGAGGTTAGCGTCGAGATTGACGGGATACGAGATTGATATTGAAGTGATTGAGCCGACGAAGAAAAAGAAGAAGGTGAATGTTGAGGATTCGTTATTGGAGGCGATAGAGGATTCGGAAGAATAAAAATAATTTCTAGGGCGAACTTCTGCGTCTGTGGCTGCGGGGCTCGGAGGGCAGGACGATAAAGCCTAGAAGAGTAGTTTTTGGCTGGGGTTGCGAGAAAGAATAGCTTCT
>JAUNQQ010000013.1:0-2719 GCA_030536095.1 Candidatus Saccharimonadota bacterium | reverse complement strand
GAAGGCACCTTCTCCAGCTATAAAAGGCCGAATAGATGACGAAAATGAGAAACATTGGCGCATACGCCAGCGTACTGAAGGTACGCGGACTAGTTAAAGTATGCCAGATAGATGACGAGAGCGAGATAAAATGCGTCGGCTAGATAAAGGATACTGAGCAGACGACGGAATCAGTTAATAATAAGTTTGCAAAGTGGGGAGAATTTTTGTATAATATAGATATGAAATTATTTTCGAAAAATGAGGTAGAAGTAGAAAATACGACGGAGGGGGAGCTGAAGGTGGATGATAACGCAATTTTAGCGCTAGATATTGGGACGGAATATGTGAAGGCGGTGATTGCAAAGCAGAAGAAAAATACATTGGAAGTGATTGGAGCGGGGAGAGCACATCAGGGGAATGCGAATATGTACTCGGGGGCAATTGCGGATATTCAGGGGGTGACGGCGGTGTGCGAGAAGGCGCTATATGAGGCGGAAAAGGAGGCGAGAGTCCGAAGCAAGGTGGTAGTGGTGGGGATTGCAGGGGAGTTGATTAAGGGAAATACCACGACAGTGAGGTATCGGCGGAAGGATGGAAATAAGCCCTTGACAGAACAGGAGATGGATTTGATAATTAAGCGCGTACAAGAGAAGGCGGGGGAGAGGGCGCGAACAGAGGTGGCACTGGAGACAAATAATCCGGATGTAGAGGTGAGGCTGATAAATTCGGCAATTGTAAGTCTGCTGATTGACGGATATAAAATTAGCAATCCGATCGGATTTCAGGGTAGCGATTTAACAATTCAGTTTTATACGGCGTATGCACCCTTGGTGCATATCTCGGCGATTGAGAAAGTTTGTGCGGAAATGTCGCTAGATTTATTGGCGGTGGCAGTGGAGCCGTTTGCGGTTTGTCGAGCGTGTCTCGGGGATGAGATTGATTCGAGCCTGTCGGCGATAGTGATGGATATTGGCGGCGGGACGACAGATATTGCAATTGTTGATGACGGAGGAGTTGAGGGGACAAAGATGTTTGGAGTGGGTGGTAGGAGTATGACGCATCAAATCGCAGAGGGGATGGGAGTAGATTTTAATACGGCGGAAAAGATTAAGGTTAATATGGATTTTCTGGAGGATTCGGAAATTGAGACAGATAAGACGGTTGGTGAATATACTTCAGAGGGGGCGAAAGCAGTGCGAGAACTAAGCCGGAACGACGTAGCTAAGTTAAAAAAATCCGTCGAGAAAAATCTGGAAGTTTGGATGTCAGGAGTAGAACTCGCGTTGGAAGATTTTGACGTGGCGGAGTTATTGCCGAACCAAATTTTACTATGTGGAGGCGGGGCAGGACTTTCGGAATTACAGGAAAAATTGGCGACGGGAGACTGGTATAAGGAATTACCGTTTTCGCGACGACCGGTGGTGCATCTCTTAGAATCGGCAGATATGCCTGGAGTGAAAAATCTGACGGAGAAGAAATTAGATCATTCGTACGCGACGGCATTTGGTCTGCTCAGAGTAGGGATTGACACATTAAATGGGGCGCCAGAGAAGGGGACGATTAGGGATAAATTGAGTAAGTTACTTCAGAATTAGAGCCCTGATTTACCGAGAACAGGATTGACTTTTTAGGGGAAATTTGGTAGGATGGGAGTAGAATAATTCCGGCGATTATTCTAAAATCCTTGTCGAAATAATAACTTTTAATATAGGAGGTAGTTAGTATTGGCGAGAACTAGGGGTAGTAATTTTGTATGCCAAAATTGTGGAGCGAGTTTCGTAAAATGGTCGGGAAAGTGTGAGAATTGTAGCGAGTGGAATACACTGGTTGAGCAGAAAATAGATAATTCGGAGACGGAAGCAAAATCGGCGATTGCGAAAGGTCGGGTGTCTGGGAAGATACTGGAATTTGCAGGAATAAAGACGATTATTCCGTCTGATGCGAAGGCGAGGCTTTTGACTGAATTTAAAGACCTGAATACCGTACTCGGCGGAGGGATTTTGATGGGGTCTGTTTCCCTGTTAGCAGGGCAACCTGGGATTGGAAAATCAACGCTTTTAATGCAGATTTGTGCGGAAGTAAGTAAGAAGCATAAGGTGCTTTATATATCTGGAGAAGAGTCGGCGGGGCAGGTAAAACTTAGAGCGGTGAGATTGGGCGCGGAATCGGAGCGGTTGTTTTTTGCAAGTTCAACCTCAGGAAATGATATTGCGAAGACAATTGAGTCGGGCGAATTTTCGCTAGTAATTGTTGATTCAATCCAGACATTGTCGATGAATGAGATTTCTTCGGCGCCGGGGACAGTAAGCCAGGTAAATAATTGCGGGAATCTGATTATTCGGGCGGCGAAGGCGACAGATACGGCGGTAGTAATTGTAGGACATGTTACGAAAGACGGAAGTCTAGCGGGGCCGAAGGTATTGGAGCATTTAGTTGATGTTGTGCTGAATTTTGAGGGAGATAGGTATGGGGGATTTAAGACTGTAAGGGCGGTAAAAAATCGATTTGGCTCAACGAGTGAGGTGGCGATTTTTGAGATGCAAGAAGAAGGATTGAGAGAAGTTAAAAATCCGTCGGCGGCGCTACTAGCAGAGAGACAAAATACGGATGGGTCAATTATTTTAGCGACATTGGAAGGAACAAGGCCAATTTTAGTAGAAATTCAGGCGCTTGTTTCGACGACGAGTTTTGGTTACCCAAAAAGAACAGCATCTGGGTTTGATCTAAATAGACTAAA
>JAUNQQ010000052.1:2278-5145 GCA_030536095.1 Candidatus Saccharimonadota bacterium | reverse complement strand
CGTATGCGCCACCCCCCACCACAAGAATGGCGGGGATATTTTCAATAGGGAATTATAAAAGGTATTCTCGTGAACATGTTACAGAGCCCGAACAATTAAAAAGAATAGTTACCGAGCCGAGTACCGGACAGTCCCGGGCGCAGGCCCGGTTAACCATTCTTTTTAGTTGTCCGGCGCGAATGTAACCGTTCATGGGAATACCTTTTATAATTCCACCCAAAACCACTACAGTCTCAACTTCCCCGCCACTTCTCGAATAAGTTCTACGCCACAATTCCCAACCGCCACAAACCCCCGAATCCCACTCCCTCCCAGCTCCCGCGCCAGTTCCACTACCTTTGCCTTCGTCACCGAATTAATCACATCCGGAATAATATTATAATTCTCAATCTCCCCACTCGTAAAATAATTTTCCGCATAATAATCCGCAATCTGACCTACCGTCTGCGCCCCCATCTGATACCGCCCCAACGCATACGATTTCGCCGCTGCAATTTCCTCGTCTAAGACCTCCCCATTCAGAATCTTCACCATCTCCGTCTGGATCAGTTCAAACAACGGCACTATATTCTCAACATTCACCTCTCCATCAAAATCCCACGACGCATCATTCGCCGAATTCGTCAGTACACTCTGTAAATTATAAACCAGCCCCCGCTTCCGCGCCTCCCCAAAAATCCGACTATTCATCGTCCCAGTAATAATATGATTCAGAATTTCCATCTCGTGCAACTCGTCAATCCCCAAATGCCGCGGCGTAATAAAACTAAACCCAAATGTAATATTATTCGCATCCTTCCGCCGAATCAAAATCGGCTCTGTCGTTTTTAGCTCATCCTGCGGAATTTCCAGTCGCACCCCTTCCTCAAGATTCCACCGCTCGAGATTCTTCAAAATCTGTCGTTTCCGCTTTTTTACCCGTCCCGCAATCACAAACCGCATATTACTCGCCGTATGCGTCCGCCGATAATGCTCACGAATATTTTTCACCTCAATATTCGACAGCGTCTTCACTCTTTCCGGCAAATCCGCCACATCCTCCCCAATCGACATCTGTAATCTCGGCCAAATCAACCGATAATAATCATTCATATACCCCGTTAATTCCGCCCGCACATTACTTTTTTCGCTCTTCAATTCGTCTTCCGTAAATTTCGGCGAACAAATCGCCACCCGCTTTAAGTCCAAAATCCTCTGCCACTCAAAATCCGCACATTCCGTCTCATAACAAACCGTATAGTCCGAAGTCCAAGCATTATGATATGCCCCATTTTTCGTGAATTCCGCCTCATACGCCTGTTCATCCTTAAACTGCGCATTCGCCCCAAACCCTAAATGTTCCATCACGTGCGCAATCTCATACACATCCCGCGTTTTAGCATAGCGCAATCCCGCCCGAAATGCCACGCGCATATTCATCACTGTCGCCATTGGTACATCAACAAGCAACCCTTCCGCACCCGTCCTGAGTTTTATTACTTCTACCGAGTGTTTCACTTTTTCTTCTTACGCTTATTCTTCTTCCTTTTGCTTTTATTCCCACCGTGAGACTGTTTCGCCTTCTTTGGCTTTGTCTCATCCGTAAACTCCTTATCGAGATTTTTCTCACCCGCCGATAATTCATTTACACCTTTTTCCGTCGCCGACTCCGCTCGCTTTGTCAGCTCAGAATCATAATCTTCACCATCTGTCAAATTCTCCTCCGACGCCTCATTTCGTGTCACTGTCAATAGAATATGCAAAACCTCTTCACGTAAATTCTTCTGTAATCCATCAAATAACTTCTGCGATTCGCTTCTATACTCCACCAACGGATCACGCTGTCCCACCGAACGCCAATGAATCCCTTCGCGCAGATATTGCATATTCTCTAGGTGTTGCATCCATAATGTATCTAGTACCCGCAAATACACCTCGCGCTCAATTTTTCGCATCATTTCCGCCCCAAATTCTTCCTCTTTTGCAGCATACGCTTCCTGTACTGCGAGTAGCGCCAACTTCGCTCGGTCCTTTGGCTTTCGCATCAGCCCAATCGTCTCAACTAAATCATCATCCAGATTAAACACCGCTTGAAATTCTTCGTGAAAATTCTTATTCACCCGACTCGAGTCAATCGTCAAATCCGTCGTCGCATCCTTCATCAACCGCTCAATCTCTTTCTTAATGTTTTCTCCGTCCAAAATCTTTCGCCGCATCGCATATACAACCTTCCGATGCCGATTTATCACGTTATCATACTGCACCACATTCTTCCGCGAATCAAAGTTAAATCCCTCAATTCGCTTCTGCGCCTGTTCTAGTGTCTTTGAAACTGATTTTGTCTGAATCGGCGTATCTTCATCCACCCCCAGTCGCTTCATAATCCGCGCAATCCGATCCCCCTGGAAAATCCGCATTAGATCATCTTCGCAACTCACGAAAAACTGCGTCGTCCCTGGATCGCCCTGCCGACCGCCCCGCCCGCGCATCTGATTATCTACTCGCCGCGAATCATGCCGCTCCGACCCAATCACCACTAATCCACCCAGCTTCTTCGTCTCCTCAGTCAATTTAATATCTGTTCCGCGCCCCGCCATATTGGTCGCCAGTGTCACCGCACCTTTTTCACCCGCTCGCGCAATCACCGCCGCCTCATGCTCATTGTTCTTCGCATTTAGAATCTGATAGGGAATTCCCGCCGCATCTAGATATTTCGCCAGCAACTCATTCTTCACGATTGATGCTGACCCCAGCAGCACCGGCTGCCCCTTCTCATGATATTTCGCTACCTCTTTTACGATCGCACGCAATTTTCCTCGCTCAGTCGAGAAAATTAAATCATCCAAATCCACCCGCGCCATCGGCTTATTCGACGGAATCTGCACTAC
>JAUNQQ010000052.1:0-2178 GCA_030536095.1 Candidatus Saccharimonadota bacterium | reverse complement strand
CCCGAATTCGTCACCACATAATCTTTGTCGCGCTTAAAAATCACCTGCGCCCTCAGCGCCTGATTAAGATGATAAACCATCCGTGTATGTTTCACCGAATAGAGATCCGAAATCCCCAGTGCCTTCTCAACCTTATCCACCCCCTGCTCTGTCAGCGTTACTGACCGATGTTTCTCATCCAAAACATAATCATCCGGAATCAGCGTCGCCGCAATCTTCGCAAACTGATAATAGCTCGCCGGATTATCACCCGCCGGCGCAGAAATAATCAGCGGTGTCCGCGCCTCATCAATCAAAATCGAATCCACCTCATCCACAATCGCAAAATTCAACTCTCTCTGGCGCAGAAACTTCGCTTCCGAAACCATGTTATCGCGCAAATAATCAAACCCAAATTCATTATTCGTCCCATAAGTCACATCTGCCGCATAGGCCTCTTTTCGCGTACACGGCTTTAGATGGCGAAAACGCTCATCTTCATGCTCGGTATTTTCATATTCCGCGTCATAAATAAAGCTCGCCTCATTTATAATCACCGAAACTGACATTCCTAAGAAATCATATACCGGTCCGTTCCATCCCGCATCCCGCTGCGCCAGATAATCATTCACTGTCACAACATGCACCCCGCGCCCAGTTAATCCATTAAGATATGCCGGCAAAAGCGCCACCAAGGTCTTTCCTTCACCCGTCTTCATTTCCGCCACATTTCCCTCATGCAACGCAATTCCGCCTACCATCTGCACATCATAATGTCGCATTCCTAAGACCCGCTTTGTCGCCTCTCTAACCAATGCAAACGCATCCGGCAAAATCTTGTTCATCGCCGACTCAATATCCGCCCCATGCGCAAAATGCCGCGCCTTCCTCTTCGTCTTCTTCTTTTCTACTACATTCTCTAATGTCGCCTCATCTTTCTCAACTTTCTCTTCTTTTAGTTTCTTTGCTGCCTTCTCCGCCTGCGACTTTTTCATTAACTTATCTAGTCGCTTCTTCAAAACCTCCGTCTGCCCCGCCAACTCCTCATCCGACATTTCTTCATAAAAACTTTCCAGCTTATTTATCTCTAAAACTCGTCGAAACATCCGCTTTAGATTTTTCTTCGCTGGATCACCAAAAATCCCCGTCAAAATTTTCTCGGTTCTAGTCTTATCTGCCAACTTATCTGTCGGCTTTTTCTCCTTTTTTGAAGATTTTTTCTTTGTTTCTGCTACCTCATACTCACTCGTGTCTTCGCCCGACACAGCCACACCGTCATTCTCATCTTCATCCTCTTCTTCGTCGTCCTCATCATCCCATTCTTCTTCATCTTCCTCAACCTCCTCGTCCTCTTCGTCATCCTCATCTTCATCTTCCTCAACTTCTTCATCTTCCCCATTCTCAACTTCCTCCTCGTCCCATTCCTCCTCACTCTCATCACCTTCCGACTCTTCCGAAGCTTCTACCGCAAAATCATCATCCAGCTCATCTAATGCTTCCTCGGCCGTCAGTCCTTCGCTGTCTCTTACGTATTCGTCTCGCCCATCCTTTCTCTTTTTCTCATTCTTCGACATTTTATCCTTTCTTAAATATTTTTCTGAACATATTTTTCCTAAGATGCGGATTCATCTCTAATTTATATCGCCGCACCTGTGCCACCATCTTCGCTTCAACAATATCTACTCCCGCAAACACATTCGAACATTCATCTCGCGCCGCAATCACCTTTCCACCCGGCACTTCCATCGCTGTTGAAATCTCATACTTATTTCCATGCGACCGGTCAACCTCCGTCACAATCACCTTCATCACAATATCCTTCTTATACCCGCGCGGCATATAGCGATCCAGCTTTCCCAAACGCTTTTTCGCATATTTCTGAAAACTCTCAGTTGGCTTATAATTGCTACCGGTGATTTCAATTTTATCAATCATAAAAACTCCTTCGTTTCCCCTATTATAATCCACTCCGCCAGAAAAATCAACAGTTATAAACCCTGATTTTTTTACGTTTTGGTTCTTTAGTTAAAGAACCAAAACGTAAGCATGATACAACTAAACTTTATTACTCTACTCACAAGCAACCATAACTTATAAAACCAACAGAATTAGCCCTAGAAAAAAGTTTTAGGTGTGGTATAATAAACCTATGTTAGACGTTAATTATATTCGCAATAATAGAAAGTTGGTGGAAAAATC
>JAUNQQ010000012.1 GCA_030536095.1 Candidatus Saccharimonadota bacterium | reverse complement strand
CGCAAAATTCTCCAGAAAAAGATTGAATTTAACTCATAATATGCTACAATTAAAAACAGATGCGGAGCAATTTTAATGACATTTGTGGCTAAGTTAAAGAAAAAATTCTATTTTGTTGCCGCCGGCTACTTCCGGTTTTTTGCGAATTTCGTATTGAGACGATGGAATCCAGAAGTAATTGCCGTAACTGGCTCGGTCGGAAAGACGACCATGCTTCATTTGATTGAGTTTGAGCTAGGCGATAAGGCTCATTATTCCCATGATGCAAATTCCGCCTTTGGTATCGCTTTTGATCTTGTAAATCTTCGTGGTGTGACCGGTAGTAAGTTCCGCTGGCTTTACCTGATTTTTGCTGTTCCTCTAAAATCCCTCTTTGTGCACCATTCCGAAAAATACTATGTCGTCGAAATTGATGGCGAGCGTCCGCATGAAACCGAATTTCTCGCTTCCTGGCTAAAGCCAAAGATTACACTCTGGATTTCTCTTGGTCGTTCCCATGCCGTCCAGTTTGAACATCAGGTTTCCTCTGGCGAATTTGAGGATCTTGACCGCGCCATTACTCATGAGTTCGCCATGCTTCCCGAATATACCCGCAAAAAAATCTACATTGACGGCGATTCTTATCTAATGAAAAAAGCTTGTGAAAAAATTAAGGAAAAAAATCTTACTGATGCCGAGGTAATTGAATGTAAGAAGTCCGACCTAAAGTCCTATTCTGTTTTCCCCGACCATACAGATTTCCAAATCAAAAATCAAGAATTCCATTTTGCCTGCCCTCAGCCCGAAGATATTACGATTCAGCTCATTATGCTTAAAAATCTCTGCCGCGACCTAGATATTCCCCTAAAATCCGATTTTACAAATCTCCCACTTCCCCCCGGGCGCTGCTCGTATTTTGCTGGAAAAAACGGTCTTAAGTTAGTCGATAGTTCCTACAATGCCCATCTGATTTCTATGGCTGCTATTCTCGATTTGGCGACAAAAATGCAGGCGGATCATAAATGGCTTGTTCTTGGCGACATTGTCGATCAGGGTTCGCGCGAAAAAACTGGTCATGAAAAGCTTGCCGAGCTGATTAAAAATACCGACGCCGAAAAAATCATTTTGATTGGTCGGCGCACTTGCGATTATACTGCGCCAAAGCTAAAACGCGACAATTTTCCGTCTAAAAAATTAAAGGTCTGTAAAGATGTGAAGGATGCGTTGAGTTACATAGAGAAAAACGCTACTGGAAAAGAGACCCTAATCTTTAAAGGATCACAATATCTCGAATGGCTCGTCGAGAAACTTCTAGAAAATCCTGCCGATGCCGAGAAGCTCTGTCGTCGTGAGCCTGCTGCTATGAAGCGTAAAAAGAATCGAGGTTTAGTATGACATTATATATTATTCATGGCTGGACTTATACAGTTGAGCCCTGGGCTAAAACTCTAAAAATCCTCAAGGAAGAATATAATATTGACACGGTTATGCTAAACGTTCCCGGCCTTACTTCTCCTTCTGAAAAAGTCTGGACGATTGAAGAGTATGCTGCCTGGGCCGACAAAAATCTCCCCGATGGCGCCATCGCTCTTGGACACAGTAATGGCGGTCGTATTCTTCTAAATCTCCTCTCGAAAAATCCTAAAAAACTCAGTTTCCTTATTCTGCTTGATGCTGCCGGTGTTTATGAAAAATCTTTTAAGCGCGGCCTAAGTAAGTTTCTCTCAAGGATCTTTTCACCCTTAAAGAAAATTGGTCCGCTCCGCAAGGTTTATCATAAGCTAATTGGTGCTGAAGATTACGCACATGCCCCCGAAAATATGAAAAAAACTCTGGCGAATGTTCTCGCTTCTGATAAAAACTTAAAGATCGACCATATCCCGACAAAGACCGCGATTCTCTGGGGTCGTCAGGATAAGATTACCCCGCCGCATCTCGCTGAGGTTATGCACGAAAAATTAAAAAACTCCACCCTAAAGTTTTATGAAAACTGGCGCCATGCCCCCTATATTGACGACTCAGCTGGTCTTGCTCGCGCCATTGCGACTGCTCTAAAATCCACAGAAACTCCTGCGAAAAAAACTAAACCGAAAGGGCGAGCATGATTTTTCTCGGACAGGCCAGTAATTTTCGTGATCACCATAAGACTCCGAAGCATTTTTTTGCACGCGGTAAAAAATCCGATAGTAATGCCCTCCGAGCTTATCTGGCTGCCCGCTACGGCACCGATCGTGATCATGTTGCTCTTTATCATAACGGTCGCACCGCGCTCGGTGTCGCTCTTCGCACCTTCGTCCCCGAACATTCCGGAATTATGGTTACGGGCTTTACTTGCTCCGCTGTTATTCAGGCTATTCGCTACGCAAAATGTATTCCTATTTATGTTGACATTGACCCTGAAACCCTAAATTTCACCGCTAAAGAACTTGATCACGCTTATGTTCGCCATGCTACAGATCGTATCGCCGCCGTTATTATCCAAAATACCCTTGGTAATACCGGTGATATTCGCCCAATCGAAGATTTTTGCCATGAGCATAATCTTGTCATGATTGAAGATTTAGCGCATTGCACCGGTTGTAAATATTCTGACGGTCGTGAAGTCGGCACGGTTGGTCGCGCCGCCTGTCTCTCTTTTGGTAAGGGAAAGTCTATCGACACTATCTCTGGTGGAGCCCTTGTTTTCAATCGTCCTAAAGACCCTCCAATGGAACAGCCTTATGATCGCCCTTCGCTCGGCGATTCCGCTCGTGACCGCTGGTATCCAGTTTTTGGTCGCCAGATTCGTTTCTTCTATCATCTCGGTCTCGGTAAACTCTGGACTAGTTTTCTGATAAAAATCGGCTGCATTTCCCGTTCCGCCGATGCTGACCTTGACCCTACTGTTTCGCTTATGCATTGGCAGGCAAAACTTGCTCTTCGTCAGATTCAGAGTATCCCGCGCTCAAAGTCCGGCCGCCCGCCGATTCGTGATTTTTATCTCGTAAAAAAACGCAAGCTCGTCTTGCGTCGACTCGAAAAAATGGGTTATATTTTGAATGATACTTGGTATGATGTCCCTGTCGCCCCCGCGCGTTATTATAAAAAAATGCGTTATCATGAATCAGAATGTCCCGTTGCTACCGCTGTCGCAAAACACATTATTAATCTTCCGACTAATTACCCAAAGTCCGACCTAACCGCCGCATATAAAATTATTAAGGAGTACCAGATAGATGACCATGAACAATAATTACGCAAATTTCGCTCAGAGCCACGAGTGGGGCGAGATGAATCGCTTACTTGGCCACAAAGTTATTTTCCATAAGAATATCCTTATGATTATCAAAAACGCTAAACGCGGTCGTTTTATGGAAATTCCCTGTGGTCCGCTAATCGACTATTCTGATATAAAATTGACAAAAGAAATTTTTTCTGACATTCTAAAAGTTGCAAAAACCGAGAAATGTGTCTTTATTCGCTTCCGTCCTCAGCTCATAGACTCGCCCGAAAACCGAACACTTTTAGAATCTCTCGGCGCACACATCTCGCCAATGCATCTCGCTGCCGAGCATACAGTCATAATCGACTTAACTATTCCCGAAGAAGATTTACTAAAAAATATGCGTCGCCAGACTCGCTATGAAGTTAGAAAAGCCGATAAACAGGGAATTATCGTCGAAAAATCACATTCTGAACAGATTTTTCATGAATTTTATCGGGTCCAGCAGAAAACCGCTGAGCGTCAGCATTTTGTCCCGCCTTCAGAAAAAGAGCTATTCGCTGAGCATGAGGCGTTCGGTAAAAACGCCGTGATTTATGTCGCTAAAACCGCCGAAAAAGAGCCAATTGCCTACGGCCTGATTCTAAAGTCCGGTGCCGAAGCTGATTATTACGAAGCCGCCTCAACTGACCTAAACCGAAAATTATCTGGCGCCTACGCTCTCCAGTGGCGCGTTATGCGCGACCTAAAAGGGGAAGGATTTAAGCGTTACAACCTCTGGGGAATTGCTCCAGATGGCGTTAAAAATCATCGCTATTCTGGCGTAACTACTTTTAAAACTGGCTTTGGCGGCGAAAAAATCAGTTTTGTCCCTGCTCACGATATTATCGTAAATAAACTAAAGTATTATCCCGACTTTGCCTTTGAAACTCTAAGAAAAAAATGGAGAAAATTATGAAAGTTATAGATATAAAAAGTAAATCCGAGTGGGATGATTTTGTAAAAGCTCATGCCGAAGCAAACTTTCTACAGTCCTGGGACTTTTATGAGTTTCATAAAAGCCGCGGCAATGAAATCGTTCGCCGCGGCATAAAAAAGCAGGGAAAAATTATCGCCGTTTATGCTGGCGTAGTTGAAAACGCTAAGCGTGGTCGTCATCTCGCCATTGCCGGTGGCCCGATCTTAGATTGGAATGAGCTTGTAGAAGTCCGCGCTCTTTTTGAAGATATGAAACTCCAGGCAAAAAATCATCGCTGCGTTTTTGTCCGTGTCCGTCCCCAACTCGAGCTATCTGACGATGCAAAAAATCTCTTTGAAAAAATTCTTCATCTTAAAAAAGCCCCGATGTATCTTTCGGTCGAATATGCTGGTATTCTCGATTTGACAAAATCTGAAGAAGATATTATGAAGGGGATGCGTCAGCGTCTCCGTCGCGCTCTGCGAAAAGGCGCAAAAAATAATATCACCATTGAAAAATCTACCAATCCGAAGGATATCCATACTTTCTATGAAATCGAACTTCAAACCGCTAAGCGCCACGATTTTTACGCCTTCTCCGAAGATTTTCTCATAAAGCAATTTACTGCTTTCGCTAAAAACGACGAGGCCGTTCTTTACATTGCCAAAAAAGATGGTGAAATCCTTGCCGAAAACTTTATGATATTTTATGGTAATGAAGCTTCTTATCATTATGGTGTCTCCTCCGAACTTGGCACTAAACTTTCCGGTGCACCCCTGCTTCATATGGAAGCTATGCGTGACGCTAGGGCGCGCGGGATTAAGCGTTATTCTCTCTGGGGCATCGTCGGCGAAAACGAAACGAACCATCGCTTTTATGGTGTTTCCCAGTTTAAGCGCGGCTTTGGTGTTGATGAATTGAAATATCTTCCCGCCCACGATTTGGTAATCAGTCCTATAAAATATCTTAAAACTTGGCTTGTTGAAACTCTCCGCCGTAAGATTCGTCACGTCTAATGTCTTGACTTTTTCTAATTTTATGAGATAATAAATGCAGTTGTAGCATCAATTCGGATGCTACTAGTTTCCAATGGAGGTACCTTAACATGAGTAAGAATGAAACTACTCGCCGTTTGTTCGACCCGCTGACCGCGCTTTGTCCGCTTGACGGTCGCTATTCGCAAGTTGCAGATGAATTATCAGACATTTTTTCTGAATATGCGCTGATTAAGCATCGCGTCTATGTCGAGGTCTCATGGCTCAAGTTCTGGCTCGGAGATTATGCCCTGCCTGAACTTGCTTGCGCACAAATCGAAGAATTTGGCGGAGTCAATCAGGTCGGAGCTTTCCTCGATAATATCCATGAGCAATTCTCTTATGACGACGCCAAACTCGTTAAGGATATTGAACGAACCACGAATCATGATGTGAAAGCCTGCGAGCTATTTGTCGCTAAAAAGCTTGAAAATGCTGGCTTAGGCACCCTGAGGAGTTTTGTCCATATCTGTTGTACTAGCGAAGACATTACTAATCTCGCTTATGGCTTAATGCTGATTCAGGGAAAAGAACTTATCTGCAAAAAAGTTCACCGAGTCCTCTTCGCCCTACGCGAACTTGCCGCCGAAGAAGCTCATACTGCCATGCTTTCCCATACCCACGGCCAACCCGCCACTCCCACTACTTTTGGCAAGGAAATGAGTATCTTCTATTTCCGCCTGAAGTTGCAGCGCGAAAACTTTAAGGATGTAAAAGTCTATGGTAAGTTTAACGGTGCTTCCGGCAATTATGTCGCCGCTTTGTCCGCTTTCCCCCATAAACAGTGGGGGTCCATCTCGAATGATTTCATCTGTTCGCTTCATCCCGATTTGCATCCGCTTTTCTATACGACTCAAATCGAGCCTCACGATTATATCGCGCGTCTGCTGAACGAGCTAAAGCTTATGATGCAAATCATTCGCGATCTCGACCAAGATATGTGGAGCTATATTAGCCGCGAGTATCTCACCCAGAAAGTCGTCGCCACAGAGGTTGGTTCTTCTACGATGCCACATAAGGTAAATCCCATTACCTTCGAAAACAGCGAGAGTAATATAAAACTTCTGACTGGCCTCTGTAATGCTATCGCCGATGAGCTTCCACGCAGCCGTATGCAACGCGACCTTTCCGACTCTTCGCTACTTCGTAATCTCGGCATGGTCTTTGGTTATGCCGTCCAAGTTCTCGATCAGACCTATAAAGGCCTAAAGAGAATTGAAGTTAATCACACTGTGGTAATGCGCGATCTCTGTCGGCATCCCGAAGTTTACGCCGAGGCCATTCAGACCGTTCTTCGTGCTCGTGGTGTTACTGACGCTTATGATCGTCTGAAGGAATTTACTCGCGGAAAAGATGTTAGTCGCGAAATGCTTATTCATTTCATTGGTGAACAGCCGGAATTGTCCGATGACGATTATAATCATCTTTTCGATTTAATAAAATATCCAAGCGAATACATCGGACTCTCCGAAAAACTTGCCAACGCCGCCATTGATTATATCGATATTGGCGAGGGCGCTTCTCGATTGTAATTCTTGCTCACTCAGCGCCCCACAAAAGTGGGGCGTTTTTAATTTTACTCTGGACTTTTTTCTGCATCTGTGCTAAAATAGGGAAGATAATAATTAAAGGAGAACTATGCTAGCAATTCGCATGCAACGTAATGGCCGGACGCATTATCCTACGTACCGGATAGTCGTCCAAGAATCGCAGCGTCATCCCCTCTCTGGGCGTGTCGTGGCGGAAGTTGGTCACTACAACCCCCATACTAAAGAAACGACCCTAGATGTCGAAAAGATTAATTTCTATCTTGAGCATGGCGCTCAGCCGTCTTCGCGGGCCGCTTATATCTTTAAGAAAAATAAGATTAAGCTTCCTGCCTGGTATAAGGATCGCGCCGAGAAGCACGCTGTCGCAAAACACGCCGATAAGCTACGAAAGAATCAGCCAAAGGAAGAATCAGCTGAGACCACGGAAACTTCCGCTGAGGAATAATCCAATCTAGCGACAAGAAATAGCAGGAAATAAAATAATAGCCTAGGAGGCTATTATTTTTTTACCTAATTTGTCTATTACCTCAATCACCTCTCTCACGACTTCCTCATATTCTACATCGTATGTCCGAAATCCCGCCGCATACGGATGCCCACCCCCACCATAAAACTCCGCAATCTCTTGCGCAATCGGCTCTGTCGTCCGAATTTTCCCCGTTACCCGTCCATCCGGATAAGTTTTTACCGCCAGTGCTACCTCTACTCCGGCCACCATTCTGAGCTCTTCCATGATCAGCGCATTCGGGTTATATTCATTAGAAAACTCATGGATTTCTTCCCAGGGAATATGTATTGCCGCCAGTTTTCCGTCTAAGAAAAACTCCGTATGTTGAATCAGGTCGGCCTTATACTTAAAAATACGCTCTGATTTTTTTGAAAATTGTCGCCGTTTTTCCTCTAGCTTATCCACTTCGAGCTCACCTCGCTCCACCAATTCCCCTATCTCCATAAAAGTTTTCGCACCAGTCGTCGCCGTCGTCAGTCCTAGCGTATCAGATAAAATTCCATAATACAAATATTCATAAACGCTTTTGTCTGCCTTCTCCAGCATTTCGAGTTCCTTCGCTATTCGTAAAATCAGCGAGCAACACGCCGGCAATTCTTGAATTAGTCCCATATGCGAAAACTCTAAATCGTCTTCTGACTCATGATGATCAAGTACGAATACTGGTGCATTATATAATCTCTTCCGGATTGCACTATCCTCTAGTAATTTTGACAATAATATATTTGACGCCGTATCAACAATAATATATCCATCCGCCAAAAAATCAAACTCCGCCGTCACTCTCCCCCATCCGTCAAAATACCTCATATAAGTTGGAATCTGAACCGGACAATAGAGCGAAACTTCATAGTCCGCCAAAATCCCCTCCAGCGCTAAGGCAGAACCCAGCGAATCCCCATCTGGATTTTCCGCCTGAATAATCGCAATCTTTTTCTTTCCCTCTAAAAACTCCCGAAAACTATCATACATACCCAAGATTATATCACATTTTTTTATAGAGGTAAATCCTATCCGCATCATAAGATTTAGGTGAAACAATAATCTTCTCTAGCGAATATCCATTAGCATTCTCCAATTTCCGCAGACTCGCCACCTCTGTTTCTTTTGTTTCTCTCCTGCTTCGCACTATCTTATATTCTGTCTTCGCCTCAATTATCTTATAAAAATCATACATTTTTTCATCACTCGCAATCATTGTCGTCCCATCTGGAATGCTTTCATAGATTAACTCCAGATCATTATTGAATTCATTCGCTACCGCTGGATTATAACGATAACCATAAATATAATGCAACGAACTAGAAACGACCATAACCCCAATAAAAAGCCCAATCGGCAAAATTCCAAAAAATCTTGCATAGGGATTTTCGGGGAAAAGTCCATACCATTGGTCAACGATATAACGAATTCCGTGTGCTGTCAAGATAGAAAGCGGCAACAAAACTAGAATTGCCATATCCGGATTCATCCCTGTTATTAATAAATTAAATAATAGTATCATTGTCGCAATCGAATTTCTACTCGCAAAAAATCCCTTCGCCGTTGAGATTAACCCTGTCAATGCTAATGCGATTGAGGCTAACCCAATCATTGGCGAAAGTAAGGTTGATTCCACATTTCCCGACCACGAAATAAACGGCAAAAATCCCCTTTCGAGATTTTCTAAGAATTTATGCGCCGAAAATTCATCCATAAATAGCAACTCCGTCCCCGTTGCTGGATTTCTTAAAATCGTATAAGTCATCAGTCCTACTCCCGCCGCTCCAATCATGCATGCAATAATAAACGGTATCCGCGGCAGATTTTTCACGGCCCACCGAAGATGCGGATGTAGTAAAACGTAAATCCCAATAATCACCACTAAGTACATTATATATGGCGTAAAAATCGATAAAATCATTGCAAAAATAAAATAAAAACAGTATGAAATTCGCGGTTTTTGTTCACCCTGAATCTTACTTCCTAACCATAATAACAGCGTCGGCCAGAACACAATCATAATTAGCGGCGTTCCCGACCCCGCCAAATAAAGAAACGGCGTTGATAATACGGTCAAAATGCTTGCCAAAATCGCCACGTTATTTTTAAACCAGCGATTCAGTAGTAAAATCAGCAATATTCCTAAAATCAGTCCAATAATCATCGACGGCAGCTTAATCGCATAAGGCGTTAAGCCAATCAGTTCTACTGAGACTTTCTGTAATAAATGATACGGGAGATCAATTATTTCACCATTACTAATCGACTCCATCGAAAGTTGCGCCGAAGTGACTGTCGAATCCATCTCTGCTTGACTCAGTCCATTTGGTGAAATTAGCGGCAGAAAAAACAATAATCCCGCAAATAAAAGCAATAATATTGTATAACCAATTCCAAACCGATGCCGATACAAAAAATATTTTCTCGAAAGCACGTTTTCTTTCATCCTATTTATTATACCAAACTTTCCAATTTTTCAAAATAACGAAATTTTCTAAGCAAATTTTCTTAATTTTCCCATTGCTTTTTCCTCTACCATATGCTATCATGATTGAAGAAACGGAGTTAATTATCAGATGCATTTCAAAACTATTTTCAGATCGTTTAAGAATAAAGATATGCTAAAGCGTATCATGATTATTTTGGGTCTTATTATTGTCTATCGGTTTATGTCGCATATTCCCGTTCCGCTGGGTGACGCTTCTACATTTAAGGAAGCAGTCGAGAACTTGCTCGAAAAATCCGATTTCGGTAGCTTCCTTAATCTCGTCTCCGGTGGTGGCCTAACTAGCTTCTCAATTCTGCTTGTCGGTATTTCTCCCTACATTACATCCTCCATCGTCGTCCAGCTTTTTTCTAAGTCAATCCCCTCTCTTGAAGAATTGTCACAGGATGGTGAGACTGGTCGTCGGAAGATTAATCAGGCTACGCGTATCCTCAGCGTTCCGCTTGCGATTATGCAGTCTATTGCCTATATGTATATTCTCTACCAGACCGCTTCTGCAAACATTGCGACTGATCTAAATATTACAACTGCTGACTGGATTCTTTCTGTAACTTGTATGACTGCCGGTTCAATCATCCTGATGTGGCTCGGTGAACTTATGACCGAACAGGGAATTGGTAATGGAATTTCCACTCTGATTCTAATCTCGATTATTTCTCAGTTCCCAACGAATTTTGGCAATCTCGCTACTCAGCTCTTTGATACTTCATATGGCTCGTTAGATGTTTTTGGCTGGTTTACTTTGCCGGTTAATCCGTATGTTTTCTGGATCCTGCTTGGTTTTGCAATTGCATTGATTATAGTTATTTATTTCCTAATTAAGCTTAATGAATCTCAGCGCATTATCACAATTAATTACGCTAAGCGCGTACATGGTAATACGAGCTATGGCGGAATAAAGTCCATTCTCCCCATAAAACTCATTGCTGCAGGCGTTATCCCTGTTATCTTCGCTACTTCATTCCTATCGCTTCCCGCCCTTGTCGGTCAAGTTGCCTCCGCCGTCGCGCCGGATAATACTTGGAGTGAAAATCTGACTAATATCTTTACCGCGCCCTCTGCCAGTAATTTCTCTACACTCTATCCTGACGGAATTACACCTCGCTGGTTTATCTATCCCGCGCTCTACTTTATTCTGGTCGTTCTCTTTACCTACTTCTATACGGCAATTATCTTCGATACCAATGAAATTGCCGAAAATCTTCAAAAGCAAGGAGGTTTTATTGAAGGTGTTCGCCCCGGTGATTCTACCGCAAAATATCTAACCGGCGTCGTTAATCATCTAAATCTCTTCGGGTCTTTCTCTCTCGGTTTAATCGCTATGCTCCCGTTTATTACCGACTATATCTTCATAGTCGTTTCCGGCGCGCCTCTGGGTCTTTCGCTTTCTGGAACTGGATTACTAATTGTCGTAACGGTTGCTCTCGAGAACCTTCGTCAGCTCGATTCGCGCGCGCTAATGGTAACTTATGATGATTATCAAGAATAATAATTATTAGGAGAAAAATATGAGTGGGAATGATATAAAAATAAAAAGCAAGGGTCACACTTCTACAATTGTCTGGATTGTTATTGGCGTTATTCTTTGTATTGTCGCCGCACGAATCCTAATTTGGGAACATAACTATTACAGTGAAAAAGAAGGCTCCGCCCGTGCAGCTTCGGTGTCTTCCATCACGACTGACGATGAAGTTGATGAAACTGATGTTACCGATCAAATGAAGGCCGAACATGTAGTCGCCGCCGATCGGCCGCGCTATCTTTCAATCGAAAAACTCGGCATTGTAAACGCGCGCGTTCTTTCTGTTGGTACAACCTCCGCGGGTCAGCTTGGAACTCCGCTCGGAATTTTCGATGTTGGTTGGTATACCGAATCCTCAAAGCCCGGTACGGGTGGCGCTATGCTAATGGACGGACATAATGGTGGCCCAACTAAAGAAGGCGTCTTTAAACATCTCCCCAGCCTAGAGTCAGGCGACATCATAAAACTCGAGCGTGGCGACGGTAAGATTTTCAATTATCGCGTCGTCGAGAACCTCACCTTCTCAATCTCCGATGCTAATACTAATATGTCAATGATGTTTTTCTCCGCCGAGCCAGGAATCGAAGGTCTAAACCTGATTACCTGTACCGGCCAATGGTCACAGGCACAGCGCACCTATCTCTCTCGTAACTTTATTCGCGCCGTTTTAACCGAATAATTACACTATTGTAGCTCTTGATTGCATCGAATAAGTATGCTATAATCCACCTAAGTTTTTACTAGTACCTTTCGGAAGGAAAAAAGATGAAACGTATCGGCATTATCGGTGGTATGAGCTATGAATCTACGATTCGCTACTATACAGAACTAAATCGCCTCGTGAACGAGCGAGCCGGCGGTCTAAATTCAGCAGAAATTTTCTTGCGCAGTGTTAATTTTGAAAACTACCATGCCTGGATGCGGGAAGGAGACTGGGAATGGATTGGTATTCAACTGGGGCGTGAAGCGAAAGCTCTCCGTTATGGCTGTAAATGTGACTATGTCGTAATCGCAACCAATACCATGCATAAAATTGCAGATTTGGTTGAAAGATATGTGCTTTTTCCACTTGATGGCCTTCATCCCTTTGTCCATGTTGGTGATTGTATTGCCGAGGATTGTCGCAGGAGAAATTTCAATCGCGTCGCACTTCTTGGAACAAAATTTACTATGACTGAGGATTTTCTCGTAAATAGAATTTCGCGAAGTGGTGTCACCGTCGGCAATATCCATAGTGAAATTCTCTCTGACGCTGGCGTTATTAATGAAATCGACAATATCATTTTCGAAGAACTTTGTCATGGTGACGCCAGTAACGAATCCTTGCGTTTCTTTAGAAATCTTACTGACACCCTCGTTCAAAAAGAAGGCTTCGACGGTATTATTCTCGGTTGTACGGAACTTGGCGAGGCCTTCCATAGAGCTAATATCCCTGACTATCGTCTAGTCGATTCGGCGGAGGTTCATATTCAGAAGCTTGCTGAACTCTGTCTTTCCTAATCTTATGGCATATTTTCGCCACGCCGCGCCCCGACTTACGTCGGGGCGCTTTTCTTTCATATAATCTCGAAAAAAGCCCTTGTATTTCCAAATCAAAAATGATATAATGAACAAGTAATTTATGGCTAGTCAAAAGGAAGTGATAAAACTCACGGGTAGTATTATTGAATCGTTACCCAATACTCAGTTTCGTGTGGAAATTGAGGAGAATGGTCATATTATTATTGCTCACATGAGCGGACGTATGCGTCGAAACTACATCCGTCTCGTGCCAGGCGACCGAGTCGAGGTGGAATTTACGCCCTATGATCTCACGAAGGGGCGGATTACATATCGATTTAAATAATATATATAATGACAACTAGATTGACTCCATGGTCGCGAGTCGGAAGTTGTAAAGGAAAGGATATTTTTACCACTTATGAAAGTTCGAGCAAGTGTTAAAAAGATCTCGCCAGATGATATCCTGGTTCGTCGTAAAGGCGTCCTCCGGGTTATCAATAAGAAAAAACCTAAGAATAAGCAAAGGCAGGGTTAAGTATGGCAAGAATTGCAAGTGTCGTCATCCCTTCCGATAAGCAGGTCTGGATTGCCCTGACCTATGTTTACGGTATTGGCCGGACGACTTCTAAGTCCATCCTTGCGGAGGCTAAGATTGAGCCTACCACTCGGGTGAAAGATCTCACCGAGGCTGAAGAACAAAAGATTAACGAAATTGTTTCGCGCGATTACCACGTCGAAGGTGATCTGCGCCGCCTCGTGAGCAATAATATTAAACGCATTAAGGATATTAACTCCTATAAGGGTTTGCGGCATAAGGCTGGTCTTCCAGTTAACGGTCAGCGAACTCGAACTAACGCGCGAACGAGAAAAGGTCGCGCCATCGCTGTAGGAGGTGCGCAGCCTAAGGCCGCAAGTAAGACTTAAAGGAGTATAATATGGTAGAAGAAGAAAAAATCACAGAAGCTCCAAAGACCACTAAGAAGGCTAAAAAAGGTAAGCGAATTGTTCAGTCTGGACAGGTTCATATTAATGCCACCTTTAATAATACTATTATTACTATTTCTGACCAGAACGGTGCGGTGCTTTCCGCTTCGTCTGCTGGCGCTAATGGTTTTCGTGGCTCAAAGAAGGGAACCGCCTACGCTGCTCAGGTTGCTGCCGAGCGCGCTGGTAACATTGCAAAGAAGGATCACGGTATGAATTCTGCTGACGTTTTCGTCAAGGGAATTGGCCTTGGTCGCGATAGCTCTATCCGCGCCATCTCTGGTCTTGGTATAAAAATCGACAGCATTACCGACGTAACTCCAATCGCGCACGGTGGTGTCCGTCCTAAAGGAGAAAGGAAACCATAATGGCACGAGATTTATCCCCTATTGTAAAACAATCTCGGCGTGAGAGTTTTGCTCTTGCTCCGAAAGCTCATAAAGTCATGGCGAAAAAGACCGGTATTCCTGGTGAGCATTCTGATATGCGTGCCCGGAAAGGCAGTCTTTATCTGACTCAGCTTCGCGAAAAGCAGAAAGTTCGCCGTCTTTATGGTCTGCTCGAGAAGCAGTTTGCGAAGCTAATGAAGGAAGCTCAGAAATCTAAGGGTTTGACTGGCGAAATGCTCTTACAGTATCTTGAGCGCCGTGCGGATAATGTTGTTTACCGCGCGGGCTTTGCGACGACTCGTCGTCAGGCTCGTCAGCTTGTTTCGCATGGACATTTTCTACTTAACGGTCATCGAATTGATATTCCGTCGATTCGTCTAAATCCAGATGATATCCTAGAAGTTCGCCCGAAGTCGCAGAAATCCGAATACTTTAAGAATCTCAGCAATGTTCGTGGCGCCTCTAATGTTGTTCCGCTTTCCTGGCTCGTGGCTGACGAAAAGAAAATGACTATTAAAATCACCGGAACGCCAAAGCGCGAAGAAGCTGAGGCGGGAATTAACGAGCAATTAATTGTTGAGTATTACTCAAGATAAGGAGAAGAGAATGACAACAAAAGCAATTAGCGAAGCAAGACTCGAATCGGTCATTGACCGCGGTGAAAATTGCGCCGAATTTGTAATTCGCCCGCTCTATTATGGCTATGGTAATACTCTCGGAAATTCTCTCCGTCGCGTTTTACTTTCCAGTATTAAGGGCGCTGCGATTACTTCATTCAGCATTGAAGGAACTACTCACGAATTCACTGCCATCCCTGGTATCCGTGAAGATGTAGTTGATATTATGCTGAATCTAAAAAATATTAAGTTTAAGGTTCACGATGATAATCCAATCGAGCTTCATCTCGAAATTAAGGGTAGTGATCAGTCTGAAAAAGATGGCGAAAAACGTGTTGTTGCGGGTGATATCAGCCTGCCAGGCGACGTAGAACTGGCAAATCCAAACCAGACCATTTGCCATATCGACGATGATAATTACACCTTAAAGATGAATATGATTGTCGAGTCCGGCCGTGGTTATCTTACACTCGAGCAGTCCGGTAAAGATCGTCTTCATAGCGATATGATTGCGCTCGATGCCGTCTTTACCCCAGTTTTGCGTGTACGATACAGTGTTGAAAATACCCGCGTTGGTCAGGATACAAATCTTCAGCAGCTAAATCTTATCGTCACTACCGACGGCACGATTTCCCCGCGAGAAGCTTTTGAAGAGGCTGCTGCGATTCTCGTGAATCAGTATTCCGCCCTTGCCGGTGGAACCGAAGTCGAATCTGCCCCTGTGCCAGGCGTCATCCCGCGCGAAGAAGAAACCGGTCTCACGATGTCAATCGAGGAACTTGGACTCTCTGCCCGCACGGCTAACGCCCTAATGAATAACGAAATCCATACCGTAAAAGATCTCGTTGCTCTTTCGGATAGCGATCTAAAAGAACTCAAAGGTTTCGGCACTAAGGCTCTCGACGAAGTTAAAGAAAAGTTAACGGAGTTAAATATCTAATGCATCGTCACAGTTACAGAGGTCGAAAATTCAGACGAGAGAAAGACCAGCGCAACGCCCTTGTTCGTGGACTAGTTTGCTCCCTGTTTGAATACCAATCAATCACAACAACTCTTGCCCGTGCTAAAGAAATTCGCCCGATTGCCGAGCGGATGATTACGCGCGCAAGAAAGGGTGGACTTGCCAATCGTCGCTTACTTATCTCGAGATTAAACGATATCTACATCGCTAATCTTCTTATGGATAAAATTGCTCCCCAGCTAAAGCGCGATTCTGGCTATCTAAAAATTGAACGCGCGGGCTTCCGTCGAGGTGATAATACTGAAATGGCTACAATCTCTTTCGTCGATTATATTGATCTTGATGAATCGCAGTCAGCTCAGCAACCCGCCACTAAACCCGCCCAGAAGGAGGAAGCATGAAAACCTACTCAAAAAAAGCATCTGAAATAGATCGGAAATGGTGGCTAGTTGACGCTTCAACGATGCCACTTGGTAAGCTTGCTGTTCTGATTGCTGATAAACTCAGCGGCAAGAGTAAGGTAACCTACACTCCGCATATCGATGATGGTGACTACGTCGTTGTTATCAACGCTAAAGATGTTCAGGTGACCGGAAATAAGATGACGAAAAAGATGTATTATCGCCACAGTGGCTATCCGGGCAACCTAAAGGAATTAAAACTCGAAGAAGTGATCGAGAAAGATCCTTCTCGGGTAATTACTCAGGCTGTAAAAGGAATGCTCCCAAAGAACAAATTGACCGCTCCTCGTCTTACGAGACTCCGCGTTTTTGCGGGTGCGGAACATTCCCACACTGCGCAGAATCCTGAACTAATCCAGAAGGAGGAAAAGTAATGCCAGAAAATAAGTATCTCTACGGACTTGGTCGGCGTAAATCCGCCACGGCGCGCGCTCGTCTCTATAAGGGAAAAGGCGAAATTACTATCAACGATAAGCCGGCGCTCGATTATCTCTCTGGCAATAAGATTTATCTTGCCGAGATAACTGACCCGCTCGCCCTAGTCGAGAAGCAAAACGCCTATGATATCACTGTCCTTGTAAAAGGCGGTGGCTTGGCTGGTCAGGTTGACGCGATTAAACTCGCCATTTCTAAAGCGATTGTGGTTGAATCCGCTGATTTGCGCCCAGTCCTAAAGAAGGCTGGACTCATGAAGCGCGATCCACGCGAAAAAGAACGGAAGAAATATGG